>NZ_JUEI01000041.1:0-104763 GCF_000802655.2 Paenibacillus sp. IHB B 3415
TGGTCATTTGGCATGCAGAATATGGCCGGATTTATTATTATGACGAAGAGAGAGAATATGCAAACCAAAAGAAATGGGGGATAAGGAAACATGGAAAAAGGCGAAGGGAAGAAACCGGATCAAATGAAGGATGGGGAAATGTGGGAACCGTGGGGAGAAGAAGAGCCTGAGGTATGGATTGATTATGTCTGTGCCGAATGTGGGGAATTGGACCCGGTGCCTGAGTTTATCGTGGGCGAGTGTTCGTATGGACTGAAGGCCGGAGAATCGCCGGAGTTTTTCTGTCCTTCTTGTAATGGAACCTTGGTAAGAAAAGAAAAGCCAGCGAACAAATAAGCGCTGGCTAGTAAGCCCATTCACCCGTTAGGGTGATTTTGTTCTGCGGATATCCTGCGCGAAATGGATGATTAGAGACTTTCTATGTACAGGTTTATATTTGTCCATTGCCAAACAGTGACAAATTCATTTACAATATTACAATGATAATGAGAATCAATTTCATAGAAAACGGGTGACAGTCATGAATCAACAGGCAGTGTCCAGGAATGGGCTTGATCAGAGAGCAGAACCGCTCAAACTACGTTCGCGCCCTTGGGCGGCAACGCTGATCCTTATTGGCGGTTTGATTGCGCTGGCGCTGGGCATCGCTGTTTCAGTATCGTTTGGGGCAGCAGATATTAAGCTTTCTGTCGTTTGGACAGCAGTTTTTCACTTCAATCCGGATATTACAGAGCATCAGATTATCCGCGAGCTCAGGCTGCCGCGGGTTCTCGGCGGCGTGATGGTCGGAGCCAGCTTCGCAGTGGCGGGAGCGATCATGCAGGGAATGACCCGCAATCCGCTTGCGGATTCGGGACTGATGGGCATTAACTCGGGGGCGGGTTTTGCGCTGGCCGTCTGCTTTGCTTTTTTTCCGAATTTGTCGTTTATGTATCTTATCCTATATTCCTTCATCGGGGCCGGAGCGGGAGCTGGTATTGTCTACGGAATCGGTTCACTGGCGAAGGGCGGACTTACCCCGGCCCGGCTGGTACTGGCCGGAGCCGCCTTCAGTGCGCTGCTCTCGGCGCTCAGTGAAGGCGTGGCGCTGTATTTCAAAATCGGCCAAGACCTCGCCTTCTGGTATGCAGGCGGCTTGGCCGGAACGAAATGGTTCCAGCTTCAGGTCATGTCTCCCTGGGTGATTGCGGCACTCATCGGGGCGATTATCCTGTCCCGTTCCATTACTATGCTCAGTCTGGGGGAAGATATCGCCAGAGGACTGGGACAGCGTACCGGTCTGGTCAAATTGGCCGGGGCCTTAGTCGTCCTGATTCTGGCTGGCGCTTCGGTGGCTGTAGTAGGAGCGGTAGGGTTTGTCGGGCTGATTATTCCCCATCTGACACGTTATCTTGTAGGTGTGGATTACAGATGGATTATTCCCTGCTCCGCTGTGCTGGGTGCCTTGCTCGTGGTAGGGGCGGATCTGACTGCCCGGATGATCAACCCGCCGCATGAAACGCCAGTAGGAGCAATTATAGCGCTGATCGGGGTTCCATTCTTCCTGTACCTGGCCCGCAAAGAAAGAAGGGAGCTGTAAAAATGCAGAGAACCAGAGTGGTTTCCTTCGAAGAAGCAAGGCGTAAGCATGGTCTGACTGTACTTAGTGTGCTGGCTGTACTGATTATTATCATGTTCATTATAAGTGTGAATACAGGATACATACGTTTAACTCCGCTTGAGCTGCTGAATACGCTGTTCGGCAAGGGGACGGACAAGCAGGAATTGATTCTGTTCCAATTCCGCTTGCCGCGTATTGTAATTTCCATCCTGATTGGAGCTGCACTGGCAGTTTCCGGAGCGGTGATGCAGGGGGTCTTCCGTAATGATCTGGCCGACCCGGGGATCCTGGGCATTAATGCCGGAGCCGGACTGATGGTCATGCTGATGGTATCCTTCTATCCGACGACCTCTGCGGCACCTGTCTATCTGCTGCCGGTAGTGGCATTTGTCGGGGCGGCATTTACTGCTGCACTGATCTACAGTCTGGCTTATAAGCGGCATCAGGGAATTGCACCGATCCGTCTGCTGCTCACCGGTGTCGCAGTTGCGGCAGGGATGAGTGCAGCGATGATTGTGCTGACGCTTCGCCTTGATCCGGACAAATATCAATTCGTTGCCACGTGGCTTGCGGGCAGTATCTGGGGCACCAGCTGGAAATTTGTATTGTCCCTGCTTCCCTGGATTGTGATTCTCCTGCCCTACGTCATCTATAAGGCAAGGGTCATGAATGTGCTGAATCTGGGCGAGCAGACGGCTACCGGTCTTGGTGCTCATGTCACCAGAGAGCAGTTCCGGCTCTTGGCAGCGGCAGTCGGACTTGCGGCTTCAAGTGTAGCCGTAAGCGGCGGGATAGGCTTCGTCGGACTGGTTGGCCCGCATCTGGCCAGAAGGCTGGTGGGACCGAAGCATCAGCTGATGCTTCCTGCCTCCGCACTGATTGGCGCACTGCTCGTTATTACTGCCGATACGATCGGCCGCCGGATTCTGCAGCCGTCGGAGATCCCCACCGGCATTGTTGTTGCCGTTATCGGCGCTCCTTACTTTCTGTATTTGCTGGCCCGGACCAAATCTTAAATACACCTAGAAGCTGGAGGGAAACAAATGAATGAATCCATGGAATTATATGATGTGACGATTATTGGCGGGGGACCCGCAGGTATGTATACGGCTTTTTACAGCGGAATGAGAGATTTGAAGACGAAGCTGATTGAAGCGAAGGAAGAGCTGGGCGGCCGGATGCTGATCTATCCCGAGAAAATGATCTGGGATGTCGGAGGTGTTACACCGACCCTCTGCCGTAAGCTGATTGACCAGCTGGCCGAGCAGGCACGGACCTTCGATCCGACCATCGTATTCGGGCAGCAGGTGGTGCATCAGGCGCGCCAGGAGGACGGGACTTATATCCTGACCTCGGCGACCGGTGAGCAGCACTGGACCCGGACCGTTATCCTTACCATCGGGTACGGCATTCTGCAGATGGCGAAGCTGGAGATTGAGGGTGCTGACCGCTATGAAGTGACGAACCTGCATTATACGGTGCAGGAGCTGGAGCCCTTCCGCGGCAAGCGGGTATTGATCTCGGGCGGCGGCAATTCAGCGGTGGACTGGGCGAATGAACTGGAGGGAATTGCCTCCAGCGTGACGATTGTGCACCGCCGGGAACAGTTCGGCGGCCATGAGAAGAATATTGTCCGCATGAAGGATTCCTCTGTGAATGTACGTGTACCCTATGCAGTAAACCAGCTGCACAGCAGCAATGGCGAGCAGATTGATCAGGTTACGATCAGCCATATCGAATCCGGTGAGAGTGAGCAGCTTGAGGTGGATGCCGTTATTGTCAACCACGGGCTCAAGAGCGATTTCGGTCCGTTGAAGGACTGGGGGCTGGACATGGGGGAATGGTGGGCCAAGGTCAGCGGCAAGCTCGAAACGAATCTGCCCGGTATCTTTGCTGCAGGAGATTTCGTAGACTATGACAGCAAGGTAAGACTGATTGCCGGAACGTTCACGGATGCGGTGCTTGCCCTCAACAGCGCGAAGCTGTACATGGACCCTGAAGCGGATAAGGTGGCCTATGTCTCCTCGCATAACGACCGGTTTAAGGAGAAGAACAAGGCACTTGGCGTAGTTGATGACCACTAGTCTAAACACATATAGGCTGTTCCTTACACGGGAGATTCCGTGCGGGGAGCAGCCTTTTTTTTGAGTAAGCTTTCCTTAGGCTTTGCTTGCCCCGCGTTCCTCACACATTCCATAAGCTGCATAAAAAAAGGATAGCGGGCGAATAGTAAGTGCAGGAGGTGCTGTGTATGGATAAGACAACCAAAGAATCCGGCCAAGCCGCTCAAACGGTGGACAGCGCTGGCGGGAAACCCCACAATCCGCCTATCTCCCCTGATCTGGAAGAGAATATTACTCAAATCAAAGCCAGGCTGGGGAACAGCCCGGATCTTATCATACGTACTTATGATCTCATCAATCGAACGGCACGGGTAGCTGCTGTATATATGATTGGTATTACGGACAGAGAGATAGTTGACCATTTCATTTCACATGTGATGTCCTTCGAATCTTTGAATGACGATGTGCTGCTCGCGGCAACAACAGCCGAAGTGTATTCCTATATTAAAGACAATGCGCTAAGCATCGGCAAAGAGAAGCTGGTTCAAGATATCAATGGACTGCTTGAAGCGCTGTTGTCGGGGGACACGATTATTCTGGTTGACGGACTCGGTGAAGCCGTGAGCGGGAGCACCTGCGGCGGTGAGGTCAGACCGGTATCTGAGGCTTCGACTCAAGTGGCGATCCGCGGCTCGAAGGAAAGCTTCACGGAGACCATCAGCACCAATATCGCACTGGTCCGCAAAATCATCAAGAATCCCGATCTCTGGACCGAAACGATGAAGCTTGGCGATGTGACCCACACCGATATCACCATTATGTATATCCATGGCATTGCAGATGAAGAGACGATCAAGGTATTCAAAAAAAAGCTTCAGGAGATTAGGGTGGATTCAATTCTGGAATCAGGCTACATTGAGCAGATTATTGAAGATAATAAGTACTCTCCATTTCCTACACTCTATAATACGGAACGGCCGGATAGTGTAGCGGGAAACCTGCTGGACGGACGGATTGCTATCTTTGTGGACGGCACACCGTTTGTACTGATTGCCCCCACTACCTTCTTCATGTTCTTTCATACCGTGGAGGATTACTACCAGCGCTACGATATCTCAACACTGATCCGGCTGCTGCGGTTCCTGTGCCTGATTATCTCTTTATATGGACCTGCCATCTTCGTGGCGGCGCTTAACTTCCATCAGGAAATGATTCCGACACCGCTGCTGATCAATTTGGCTTCGCAGCGGGAGGGGGTGCCTTTCCCTGCTTTCGTCGAAGCGCTAATGATGGAGATTACCTTCGAGATTATCCGTGAAGCGGGTGTCCGCATGCCTTCGCCCATCGGGCAGACCGTCTCAATTATTGGCGGGCTGGTGCTTGGGACTGCGGCGGTTCAGGCGGGAATTGTTTCTCCGGCCATGGTTATTGTCGTATCGCTTACAGGTATCTCCAGCTTCGCCACACCGGCATTCAATATGGCACTTTCCATCCGGATGCTGCGGTTTATCATTATGGTCATCGCCGCCTTTATGGGGCTGTATGGGATCGCCATCTTTACCATCATGCTGATTGCCCACATGTGCAGCCTGCGCTCCCTTGGAGTGCCGTATATGTCTCCTATGGGGCCGTTTGTGCCGGAGAATCAGAAGGACACCTTTCTCCGCTCTCCTATAACATTCATGAAGATCCGCAAACGACTGCTGAACAAGGGCAATAGCTCCGCGGCCTCCGGAAAAAAAACTGCAAAGAGGAAATCCTATGAACATTAAGGGCGTTATGCGCCTGGTTTCTGTTGGAGTCATTGCGCTGCTGCTGAGCGGCTGCTGGAACAGCAGAGAATTGAATGACCTGGCTATCGTCAGCGGCATCGGTATTGATCTGGTTCCGGAAACCAATGAATTTAAGGTGACCTTTCAGCTGGTCAATCCATCGTCAACGGCATCAAGCTTTAGTGCCAGTACCGGACAGCCCTCTATTGTGGTCGTATCCTCTACCGACAAGACCTTATTCGGGGCTCTGCGGCGGGCATCCAAACGGGTGACACGGCAGCTTTTTTTTGCCCATACCCAGCTTGTTATTGTAGGCGAGTCCCTGGCCCGGAGCGGAATCAACGATGTATTTGACATCTTTGAGCGTTCGCATGAACTGAGACTGAATTCGGCAGTACTCGTTGCCTATCACAGTGATGCCGCTTCAGTTCTGAAGATACTGACATCCATAGAAAGCCTGCCTTCGCTGGGAATGGTCAAAAAGACGCAGAATACCTCCAGGGTATGGGGAGAGAACCGGACGGTCAGCGTATTTGACATCATTAACGGCATAACGGGTGAAGGAGATTTGACGATTAATGGGGTGTCTGTTCAAGGGGACCCTTCTGAAGGCATGAAGAAATCCAATATGGAACAAACAGTGTCACAGGCAGGAACTGCTATGCACGGACTGGGTGCTTTTAGAGAGGGAAAGCTGGTCTATTGGATGGAGGATTCGGAAGCGCGGGGCACGCAGTGGCTGCTCAACCGGATAGAAGAAACCATACTTAATATCGATTCTGAAGATAAGAAAGAGTCAGTTGCCGTCAATATTGTGTATTCCAGAACGAAGGTGAAGATTGATATTCAAGACGGCCTGCCGGTCTTTCATGTCTATATCAGTGAAGAAGGAATTGTGAATGAAACGGACGGCTTCGCCGATCTCAGCAAGCGGGAAGAAATTGTGAAGCTTGAACAGGAGCTGCAGAAGCAGACCGGTAAAGAAGTGAAGCAGGCCTTGCAGATGGCACAGCAGATGGAGAGCGATATTTTTAACTTCGGCAATGCACTGAAACGCAGCGATCCGCAAGGCTGGGCTTCACTAGATAAGAATTGGGGCCATATCTTCGCTCAAGGAAAGCTGGATCTCCATGTGGAAGCATACATCCGCAGTACCGGAATGAGCCTGAAGCCGTATCACCCCGCGCCTGAATAATCAGCTTTTTATGCAGAAATAAGGTGAATAGATTTATGAGAAAAGAAGCGATCGGCCCCAATCAGCTTTTTGCGATGATTGTTCTGTTCGAGCTTGGAACGGCGCTGGTTGTACCGGTGGGCCTGGAGAGCGGGCATGCGGTCTGGCTCTCCATCCTGATGGCGCTCCCCGGGGGCATTCTGCTTTATCTGGTGTTTACACATCTGTACCTGCAGTTCCCGGATCTGATCATCAGCGGCTATGCGCGTAAGATTCTCGGCCCCTGGATAGGCTGGCCGGTAGGCCTGCTGTTTCTCCCGGTGCTGCTCTATAACGGCTCCAGAAATCTGCGTGAAGCGGGGGATCTGTTAATTTCAGCTTCATACGACAAAACTCCGATTCTTATCATTGATTCCATCATGATTATTGCGGTGATGTACATCCTGAGCAAGGGGATCGAGGTATTCGCCAGAACGGCGGAGATTTTCTTCTGGATCATAATCGTAATGGGATTGATCTGTATTGTTATTGTCATTGCTGCCGGACTGGTGGAGCTTAAGAATCTGTTTCCGATCCATAGCAAAGATCTCTGGGAGGCTCTGGGCTCTGCCTATCCCAACATTTGGATTTTTCCGTTCGGGGAGGTAGTGTGCTTCACAACTATACTTCCGCATTTCAGCAAATCAAAGAAGATTAAGAAAACCGGCATTGTGGCCATCACCATAAGCGCCTGTCTGCTCAGCTTTACTCATGCCGTAGAAATGGGAGTGCTGGGAGAGAACCTCTACAGCCGGTTAACCTTCCCGATGTTTACAACCATAACACTTGTGAATGTTGCTAATTTTGTCCAGCGTCTGGATGCACTGGTTATGCTGACACTCATTATCGGGGTGTTCTTCAAGATGACGGTTTATTGCTATGCTGCTGTGGCTATAGCTGCTGATCTCTTCAAGGTCCGCCAGTCAAAAAAATTGGTGATTCCGGCGGGAGTGGTCATGCTGTTCAGCTCTTTTATCAGTGCAGAGAATTATCCGGTGCATATGAGTGAAGGGAAGGTTTTTCTGGAGAATATCCTGCCGGTTTTCTGCGCGGTAATACCTGTTCTGCTGTTTCTTATTCACCTTGTCCGGCGCAAATTCGGCCTGTACCGTTAAGTTGCGCTGGAGATTAGCGGCTGCGTTTGAGGGCGCCGGCGACAACCTGAATCAAAGGGAGTGCCAGGAAGATCACCACGCAGATCGTTTCCTGCAGTGTGGTTGTAGCAAAGATTACCGAAAGAGAATGCACCGAGGCACTCACGCTGATTCCTGATAAGACATCAACCAGTGTGAGCATTAGCAAGGTGAGGATGGCTAACAGGACATAAATACCGAGAATTTTCATAGGGGATACTCCTTAGGCTCCGCAAGCTGATTTGCCGGTTCCGGGCAGGCGGGCTACAGGTATTATCTCCATTTATGGAAGGAGTAATCAGCAAAAAAGCTGCCGGGAGCCGGTTAAGGCTGCCCAGACAGCTTCAGGAACATTCTGTTATTGCCCCGAAGTCAGCCAGTCAGCCAGCTCTTCCGTCTGTGCCAGCACGGCGATCGGATCATAATACCAGGAGCGTTCTTCTTTCCATACATAGATGTGGCCGTTCTTGACTGCAGGCAGGCTGCCCCAGATCGGGTCTGCCTGGAAGTCTTCTACAGTCTGTGTATTATCAGTCACGACGAGATAATCACCCGCATATTTGCCCAGTGTTTCGGCGGATAATTCTGCCCACTGCTTCTCCATAATTTCAGCAGCGACTTCGGTTGGCGGCTTCCGTCCCAGTGCCTGATAGACCGGCTGTCCGCCCCGACCGAAGTTGTCCCCATATACCCAGGTGGACTTGTCGGCATGCTCCAGGATACTGAAGGTGGCATCCGCGGGAATCGCTGCATCCACACGGGCCTTGGCTGCGGCGATGCGCTTATCATAATCTGCCAGCCAGTCCGCAGCTTCCTGCTCTTTGCCCAGCAGCTTGCCGAAATAAGTCAGCTCCTCGTGAGCATTCTTCAAATCGCCGTAAGGCACAATGACCGTTGGCGCAATCTGGCTCAGTGCCTCATAGCTGTCGGCATTGCCGGATATAATCAGGTCCGGGTTCAGCGCGATGATATTTTCCGGTGACATTTTTCCGTAAGTGCCGGTATCGGTGACTCCTTCCAGGAATTCTTTGAAATACATATTCTCCAGCGTCAGTCCGGGAGCACCCACAGGGATTGTATTCAGAGCAATCAGGCTGCCCAGATACTCTTCGGCAACAATCCGCTGCGGTGCTGTCGGCACTTCAATATCTCCATTTACAGTTGTTACTGTTTTGAAGGCGGGAGCTGCGGTTGCGGCTGGAGTCTCCGGCTGCGGAGACGAAGCAGGAGCTTCTGTAGCATTAGCAGCAGAAGAACCGGTGCTATTATTGGATGTGTTGTTTCCACAAGCTGAGGCAATAAGCGTCAGTGCCAGCAGCAACGGGAAGATGATCCATTGTTTCCGGGAATTAGGGCTTGAATACGGTTTTTTCAAGATGTATGCCTCCTTATGTAGAACGATTATCATTCTCAATAACACTTTACAGATTTTGTTCTGTTTACACTATGGCTGAATGTGATGTCCGGCTATGTAAATTTATGATGTCAGCGCATGCAGGAGAACCCTGAGCTGGGCTTCCGAAGAGAGCGGATCAAATCCGTAGAACATGGCAGGCTGATTCAGGAAATAGATTCTGCTGCCGGAAGCGGACGCCTGATTCTGCTGAACTGCACGATGAAGAAAGGAACGGAGCGGCTCCCGCATCTCGGCCGTTCCGGCGCTGCAGGTAATAAATATATGATCCGCGGGGTAGCCGGCGACGTCACTGAAGGCAACCTCCAGATAACCTTGGCGGAGGAGTCCCTCGCTTACAAGGCTGCTTGGGGGCCGGAAGCCCAGATCATTATACAGAATCTGAGATCCGTGGCCATAGCTGCTGCTGAAACAGTATGCAGCGTCCCTGCCAATCTCCCAGACGACTGCGGTTCCTCGCGGACCGATCCGGCGGTCGAGCTGTTGATTGGCCGCGTTGCATTGTTCGTCATAGACATTCAGCCAGGCTTCTGCCTGTGGTCTGCGGCCGGTGACCTCCGCAATCAGCCGGAATTGTTCCCGCCAGTCCATTTGCATAAAGGGGATTTCAATAACCGGAGCTAACGACATCAGCTGCTTATTCTTGTCAGGCAGGGAGTAGCTGATAATCACATCCGGCCGGGCAGAAGATAAACGTTCATATAGACCTGTGGAGCTGCTTCCTTCATTTAACAGCTTATGCTTGGACGGAACAGGCTGCAGCCTCTCCATCCAAGCCGAATATACTCCGAGCCGGGGAACAACCTCAAGCGCCTGCAGGCTGGCCGTGTGATTGAAGTTCAGCGATACAACGGATTTATTTTTGCGGTGATAGGCTGCAGGAGAAAGGCCCACGACATGTTTGAACTTGCGGCTTAGATAGGTGCCTTCACCATAACCGACTTCAAGCGCCAGCGTGCTCAGATTCGGGGCTCCTGTCAGAATGCGCTGCTGGGCTTTGCGGATGCGCAGCAGTGTTACATATTCATTAAAGGTCTGACCGGTGGATTTGCGGAAAGCGCGGGAGAAGTGCTCCGGGGTAACTCCGGCAAGCTCTGCCGCCTGCCCTCTCGTTAAATCCTCATTATAATGGGATTCTATATATTGCAATACACGGTCCAGCCAATGAAGCACCGGCTCCGTGTTCTCAGCAGCGCCGTGATACAGCTCAGTGAGCAGTTCTGTGAAAAGCTGCTGCACTACAAAAGGCTGATGCTCTTCCGGCTGGCTCCAGCTGCCCAGCAGCCGCGACGCCACCGCGCAAACACGGGGCGCACAGCTGCGGAGCGGTACACCGTTGTTCAGCGGGCTGGAAGGATGGCTGGTGCCTGAGAGTGTGATATATTCGATCCACACCCCCTGCAGGTTATGGCTGTGCTGCAGGGTGATGTGTGCGGAGCTGTCACAGCACAAGGTACTGCCGCTGGACACACGGGTAAGCGCTCCATCCCACTCCATCGTTGCGCTGCCTCCGGTAACTATAATCAGCAGGGAAGAGAAGGGCGGGCTGGAATTTTCCCGGTTAGAAGCGGCTTTGTCCAGTGCAGCAATCCGCACCGGGACATAAAAACTATGAGGATAAGGCAATGAACTGCCGGAAGGTGGTTTATGCATGTTCAGAGTCACTCTTTTCTTGGGTGATAATCATTCTCAATACAGTATAACAGTCTTTCCCCCTATTGACGATCCTCTGATTGGTAAGTAGAGTTTAGGGAGACAGACAAACAGGGTATTGTTGTACTAGAGGGGGCGGGAATTCCATGACGACCTGGAATCTGCAAGGGACGGTCAGCCATCTGCTGATCTGCAACGGAAGCGACTGCAAGAAGCATAAGGGTGAAGAGGTCGCTGACGCGATAGAGGATGAAATCGGGAAGCAAGGGGCAGATAGCCTGATTCATACTACAGTAACCCGCTGCAACGGAAGATGTTCGGATGCGTGTGTAGTCATCTCATATCCGGAAGGCGTATGGTACAGGGATATCACCCCCAAATCAGCCAAAAGCCTGGTACGCAAGGTGCTGAAGGGTGAACGGCTGGAAGAGAATGTTCTCTACACTTATGATGAAGGACTGAAAGCCGCAATTGAAAAAGGGGCAAAGGGTAAAAAGAAGAAATAAAACATGAAAGAACAATGCAGTCCTCCACTGGAAAATTTTCGGTGGAGGATTGTTTATTTTTGTCAGACGGAGGATTATGATGGATAGAAAAGATAGAGTAAGGGGGAAGCAGGATGTTTGTGGATTTCGAGCCGGATGACCGTGTGCTGCACAGCGAAGCGTTCTTACAGGAAGAGGTGGAATATAATCTCCTTCACCTTATCACCGGAAACCCGGAATCGCTCCGGATCAAGACAGCCGAGGATCATCTGATCTTTGCGCACACGGAGGGGCATAACCCCTGGTTATGGATTGCACCGGAGGTAGGTGCAGATCAGCGCAGAGCCCTGGTTCGCCAGCTTGTGGAGCGGCTGAAGGGCTGCGGATTGTCAGGGGTTAACGGGACTAAGGAGACAGGCAAGCTGTTTGCAGAGGCTTATTGTGAGAATACAGGCAAGCTGTATCATGTCCATATGATCATGGAAGCCTATCATTGCCCGCAGGTGAAGAAGCCCGCTAATGTCAGCGGTAAGCTGCTGCAGGCAGATGCTGGCTATATCCCGGTCATTGCAGACTATTTGGCCAGCTTTGTGAAGGATGCGTTCGGCACCGATAATGCACCGGAGAATTTCCTCGGCTACGCCAGAGATATTACGGAATCCGGCAAGCTCCGCCTGTGGATGGTACAGGATAGGCCCGTGTCCATGGCGAATCTGGCCCATCTGTCCTCCAGGCATGCCCGGATTAATGAAGTGTTCACTCCGCAGGACTGCCGTAAGCAGGGCTATGCCAGTGCTGCTGTAGCAGAGCTGTGTGCTGAGCTGCTGGACAAGGGCATTACTCCTATGCTCTATGCCGATGCTGCAAACCCGGATTCCAATAAGGTCTATCAGTCGATCGGTTTTGAGCGGACCGGCAGTGTTGTTGATTTGCGGTTTCAGTAGGCGTGTTCTGCCGGTGGAGAATCAAGGTGAGGGAGTGTTAAAGAATGCTGCAGGGAATGAAAATAATTGTGACCGGGGCCGCTTCGGGAATCGGTAAGGCTATCGTCATGCTTAGTCTGCAGGAAGGTGCTGAAGTGATTGCCTGTGATCTGGATGGCCGGGGGCTTGAGGAGCTGAAGGCCGAGGCGGGTTCGGATAAGCTCTGCTCCTTCCAGGTGGATGTGAGCAAATACAGCGAGGTGGAGCAATTCTTCGCATACATACAGCAAGAACATGCTGAGGTCAACGGTCTGGTCAATAATGCAGGCATATATCTGGGGCGCAGTCTGCTGGATTATACGCCAGCGGACATCGGCAGGGTACTGGATATCAACATAAAAGGGTACGTCTATTTCTCGCAAGGGTTCGGACGGCTGCTGCTGGACCGGAAGCAGACAGGCGTCATCGTCAACATGGCCTCCGTCTCCGGTCAGGAAGGCAGCTCAGATGCGGTGTATGGCTTGACCAAGGCAGCTGTTCTCGGCTTGACCAAAAGCTGCGCCATGAACTTTGCCCCTCATATCCGGGTGAATGCTGTTGCCCCGACGATGACCAGCACTCCGATGATGGGGCATATCCCGGCCTGGAGGCAGCAGGAATATCTGGAGCATCAACTAACCCCGGAACCGCTGCTGGCGGAGGATATTGCGGATACGGTGGTTTTTATGCTAAGCCGCAAAGCCCGGGCCTACACCGGGGCGACTTTTGATATTAACAATGGCTGTTATTTGCGCTGAGCCGCCAGGCTGGCGGTAAGCAGTTATGAAATCGGGGGGAAGGCAATGAAAGTAGGGATCATCGGTCCATCGGATGAAGAGATTTCAGTGCTGATCGGGCGGAGCCGGACGCTTGTTGTTACGGAACGGGCTTCCCTGAAGTTCTATTCAGGTCTGCTGGAGAACACCGAGGTAGTGCTGGTGATTTGCGGAGTGGGCAAAGTAAATGCCTGCATAGCCACGCAGGTACTGATTGACCAGTTCGCAGTTACTCATATAATTCTTACCGGGGCAGCGGGAGGGCTGGATGAACGCTTGAATTGCGGGGACATTATTGTGTCCGCACAGGTCGGGCATCACGATCTGCCTGCAGAGATCCTGACCGAATATCATCCATGGATGAACAGTATTTATATGGAGGCTGACAAGGCCATGGTAAATGCATGCATCCGTGTAGCGGACAGCGCTGAATTTGCAGGGAAGGTGTATAAGGGTATCATTGTTTCCGGTGAGACTTTCATCTCTTGCGCTGACAAATATAAGGAACTCGCTGCCCTCGGAGCGATGTGTGTGGACATGGAAAGTGCCAGTGTGGCGCAGACCTGTTATGTGAACCGGATTCCCTTTGTTGTAATCCGATCGATTTCAGACCATGCGGATGAGGATAGCGTAGAAGCTTTTGAGAGCAATGTTGAGGCGGTTTCGCTGAACTCCCTGGCTTTGGTGGAAGGTCTGCTGGTCGGCCTGCAGTCTTCACTACACTAGAGCTTTTTTGGCGGGGCAGAAAATTTGACTTGCAGCCTCCGTGTTGACTATGCTAATACAAAGTGCAATTAATCACACTTATATCGTAAGTGTTGCAGCAGGGGGGCGGCAGTATATGGATAGACGTCAGGTCTGGCCGGATAAATTCAAAAAGTTTTTTCTGAATAACAAGTTTGTGGTGGGGCTTTTAATTGCGTTGCTGATTGGTGTTACCGTGCTCGTATTCTCCAAGATTCCGTTTATATTCAAACCGTTGTCAGTGCTTCTGCATACAGTGGCAGCGCCGCTGCTTCTCTCGGGAGTTGCTTATTACCTGCTGAATCCGCTGGTTGACCGCCTGGAGCGGAGAAGCAAGGTGAAGCGCGCTTACGGAATTGTTACGATGTACCTCGTAATAGCCGGAATTATTACACTGATCCTGCTGATGGTTATTCCGATTATCCGTACCCAGCTGATGGGGCTGATCGACAACTTCCCGATATACAGCGCGCAGATTCAGGAGGAATTCCTACATCTGACGGGCAGTGAATTTTTCGGAAAGATTCAGGAAAGTGTGGGTACGGATCTCAGTGATATCACCGGCAAGGTGACTACCTGGGGCACCTCGTTCATCAATAATGCCGCCAGTGGCGTAGGCAGCTTTGTAGGCACTTTGACAGAGATTGTCCTGGCAGTGGTGACTACGCCGTTCATTCTGTTCTATCTGCTGCGCGATGGCAAAAGACTGCCCGACTACCTGATGCGGTTCATTCCTACTGCACTGCAGCCGCAGTCCCGGATGGTCATGCAGGAAATGAACAGTCAGGTGGCATCCTACATCCGCGGGCAGATTATTGTCAGCTGCTGTATCGGCGCATTGCTCTATATTGGTTATCTGATCATCGGGCTGGAGTATTCTCTGGTACTTGCTATCGTTGCCGCTTGTACTGCGGTAGTCCCTTATCTGGGACCGGCGATCGCGATTACGCCAGCATTGGTGGTAGCCATGGTAACCTCGCCGTTTATGCTGCTCAAGATGGTGATTGTCTGGACTGCCGTCCAGCTGATCGAAGGGAAGTTTATCTCTCCGCAGATCATGGGTAAAACGCTGAAGATTCATCCGATCACGATTATTTTTGTAATTATTTTTGCCGGCAAAATGTTCGGGGTACTGGGCATCATTCTCGCGGTACCGGGTTACGCCGTACTCAAGGTAGTGGTTACCCATATCTTTCAGTGGTTCCGTTTCCGCTCCGGACTCTATAAAGTGATTGAAGAAAAAGCTGAGGAATAAAGCGAAAAGGATGAGTGTAATGACAGGACAACTAGTGACTACAGCCTATGGGCAACTGCAGGGAGAAGAGAGCGGCGGAGTGAATGTCTGGCGCGGAATCCCGTTTGCTGCCCCTCCTGTCGGAGAGCTGCGCTTTCGTGCACCGCAGCCGCCGGAGCCATGGAATGCTGTAAGGGAGGCGAAGGAATTCGGCCCGGTCAGCCTTCAGCCGGTAAGTACCAGCGGTACGCGCTTTGGCGGCAGCAATCCGGTGTACTCCGAAGATTGCCTGTACCTGAATGTCTGGTCACCGGCAGCGGCGCAGGAGGATGCCCTGCCGGTCATGGTCTGGATTCATGGAGGCACCTTTGTAACCGGTGCGGGCAGCCAGCCGATGTTTGACGGTGGCAACATGGCGGCAAGCGGCCGGGTTGTGCTTGTTACGGTGAATTACCGGCTCGGTCCGCTAGGATTCATGCATCTGTCCCCGCTGGGCGCGGGGCTTGGCTCCAATCTTGGACTGCTGGACCAGATTGCCGCTCTGGAATGGGTGCGGGAGAATATCGCCGCATTTGGCGGTGATCCCGGGAATGTTACGGTGTTCGGGGAATCGGCGGGCAGCATGAGCATTGCCGCGCTGCTGGCGATGCCGGCGGCCAAGGGGCTGTTCTCGCGTGCGATTATGGAGAGCGGTGCGGGGCAGAGCCTGAGCGGTCAGCAGGGTGAACAGATTGCAGCGGCCTTCCTGGCGGAGCTCGGTCTTCAGCCAGGCGGTGACACGCAGCTGCTGCATACACTGCCCGCGCAGCAGATTATGGAAGCGGCCGGACGGATGGCGTACAAGCTGTCTGGTAATTCGCTGAGCATGTATTTCCAGCCGGTTATTGAGCCACTGACCTTGCCGGTGGAACCGGCGCAGGCGGTACGCGAAGGAGCGGCAAGCGGCATCCCGCTGCTGATCGGGACGAACCTTCACGAAGGTAATCTGTTCTTCCGTGAAGGGCAGGCAGGCGAAAGCTTCGACCGTTCACTCAAGTCGCTGGAGCTGCTGATGGGCATCGAAGACCTCTCAGAGCTGACCTCCGATTACAGCAAAACCTGGGAAGGGCAAGCCGAGGTGCTGACCGATCTGTTCTTCTGGGCCAGCTCCATTTCGTTCGCGGAAAAGCAGCTGGATCACGCTCCGGTCTGGATGTACCGGTTCGACTGGACCGTCACCGGCCATCCGCTGCTGGAGAAGGCCATTCACGGAGCGGAGATTCTCTACGTGTTCAACAACCTGCCGCTGCTGAAGCAATACGGCCTGACGGTAACGTCTGAGATGGCTGGTGTGGCTGAAGCGATGCAGAGAGCCTGGACCGCCTTTGCCCGCCACGGTGATCCGTCTGCACCGGAACTTGTATGGCCACAGTACACACCGGAACAGCGTGCTACGCTGCTGTTTGATCAGGTCTCCAGAGTAGTGGACGATCCGGACGGCGAGAAGCGCAGACGGATTTTTGAGCATTACGCAGGGTGAACGCGGCTCTTGATTTCAAGAAGGCGCGATATACCGGAATGAGGAGCAGAAGTGCCCCTGAATTCGCCGGAAGTGGGCGGAAAGCGGGAATGAGGGCAGAAGTGCCCCTGAATTCGCCGGAAGTGGGCGGAAAGCGGGAATGAGGAGCAGAAGTACCCCTGAATTCGCCGAAAGTGTGCGGGAAGCGGGAATGAGGAGCAGAAGTGCCCCTGAATTCGCCCGGAAGTGGGCGGGAAGCGGAAATGAGGGGCAGAAGTGCCCCTGAATTCGCCGAAAGTGGGCAAGAAGCGGGAATGAGGAGCAGAAGTGCCCCGGAATTCGCCGAAAGTGGGCAGGAAGCTGGAATGAGGAGCAGAAGTGCCCCTCATTCCGCAGAATTGGCACAACTATGGCAAAGATAAGTACCGTATTGATCATGAAAAAGCAGCAGCCCTTACCGGAGAGTCTAATTCCCCGGCAAGAGGGCTGCTGCTTTTTATGGTTAGTCTCTGCGCACGCCACCGAATCAGGAACATGCGGTCCGAATTCATTATTTCACCGCGGCATAACCCGTCTTATCGACCAGCTCCTGTCCTTCCGGGGACAGAATCCAGTCTAGAAATGGCTCAATATTGGGATTGGTGCTTCCCGCAGTTACCGCGTAGAATTCTGCTGCGAAGGGGTACGCCCCGCTGCGGATGCTCTCCTTGGTGGGAGGCACACCCTCGATCTCCAGCAGCTTAATCTCATCGCTGGCGTTCATCTCCGAGGCGTAGAACAGGAAGCTGAAGCCGAGCGCATTATTATAATTGCGGTAGCTGGCGGTCAGGCTGATAATCCCGCTCATGACGTCTGCAACATTCTCCTTCGGGGGGCTCATCAGCGTCCGGTCCTCCATGATTTTCTCAAGCATGGTCTGGCTGCCGCTGTTCTCGTCACGTTGAAACGCCCGGATGGACGCCTTCTTACCGCCGACCTGCTTCCAATTCGTCAGTGTGCCGGAGTAGATATCCTTCACTTGCTCAGTGGTCAGTCCATTAACGGGATTGCGCTTGTTGACAAAAAAGACGAATGCTTCACGTCCTATAGGGGTAAGCTTCAGCTCACGGCCTGCCAGCTTCGCCTGCTTGGTCTGGGCGAGTGAGGGGGCTGCGGCAAATATAATATCGGCATCCCCTTTGATCAGCCGCTTATAGGCTTCGGAAGTGGTGGTGCATACGGCAAGATCATTACCGGTCTCATATATACTATGGTTATAAGTATCGGGCGGATACACCGCTTGAACAAAAGCGGAATATAGCGGATAGAGTGCAGTTGCGCCGTCCAACCGGGGCATTTGTTCCTGAATATGATAGGCAGCCTTATGATCCAGGCTGGCGGCTTTGGTATTCACTTCAAAAGGTGCGAACTGGAGCAGATTGACCTCCTGTTCCCTTACTTCGGCAAGACTGTTCACATAAGCCTGCCTTATCTCATGACCGGCTGCGCTCAGCAGGCAGATTCCGGCAAAAGCCGCGAGCGCAATCAGGCGGAACCGTTTGCTGAACAGTTCAAAGATAGAGATTACAGCGAATACTGCAAGCCCGGCCGAAGCGGCGAGGACAAGCGGAGCATAGAACAGCATACCACCGGTAAAAGTAGCAATAATGTAGGCAATAAAACCTGCAAATGTAATGATGGCTAAGGCAAGGATGGAGTAAAGCAGATTGGTTTCAAATGATCTTTTCACAGCGTCCTCCGTTAGGGTTACTATAATATGGATAAAAAGTGTATTCGTATCTTATTCTATAACAAGGCTCCGTTTCTGCCAAACTATGCAGTTCGTGTAATTGCGAAATGATGCATTTTCTCAGAAAAATGATCGTACGATGAAAAAATGCGTATATTTTCATAAAAAGGCTAGACGAATTCATGAAACGGAGTTATCCTGAGATTGTGAAAAAAATAACAGAATACAAGATTCTCGGGGTAAGGTGAAATTCCTGACCGGCGGTGATGTTCCAAGTGAGCTAAGCCCGCGACTCGTTACTCTTTTACAAGAGGAAGCGACTGATCTGGTGACAATCCAGAGCCGACGGTAAAGTCCGGATGGGAGAGGAGCATAAGGTAAAGGCAGCGGGTGTATTCCCTGATGTCTTTATTGATAATGGCCCCCGGTGTTTGCCCTGTTTACAGGTGACGCGGGGGCTTTTGGTCTCTTATCGAGGGTTTGTATCGACAAGGAGAATGAATGATGAGTAATGTATCTGCTTCATCTCAAGGAGTCCGTACCGCACCGCTGCGCAGCGGATTCTGGCTGGTAGTTCTGGGGGCAGCCCTATGGGGTGTTGACCCGCTGTTCCGTATTATCCTGCTGAAATCCCTGACCTCTTCACAGATCGTCCTGCTGGAGCATGTTGTGCTCTTCCTGGTTGCTGCACCTGTAATGTGGCGTCAGCGCGCAGAACTGAAGGGGATCCGCCTTCGTCAAGCCGGGGCCCTGCTGGTTGTGTCATGGGGAGGTTCGGCCATAGCTACAATCCTGTTCACCAAAGCATTGTCCAGCGGAGATTTCAATGCTGTACTGCTGCTGCAAAAGCTGCAGCCGCTCTTCGCCATTGGTCTGGCCGCTGTTATCCTTAAAGAACGCCTGCCTAAGAATTTCGCACCGCTTATCATTGTTGCACTATTAGGCACTTACCTGCTTACCTTTGGCTGGACGATTCCATTCGGCCATGTGAACAGCTTCATGGGTGTAGGCAGTCTAATGGCGCTGGGCGCCGCCGCATTATGGGGCGGGTCGACTGTCATGGGCCGCTATCTGCTGGGTTCCATGAAATATGAAACTGTAACTTCCCTGCGCTTTATTCTGGCTTTGCCGCTTTTATTCGTGATCACCAGCATGGAGGGAGCCCCGTGGCAGATTACCGGCGGAATCAGCGGTTCGGCCGCTGTTGCCATTAATCTCCTGCTGCAGGCTCTGCTGCCCGGATTGCTCAGCATGCTGCTCTATTACAAGGGCCTGAACACAACCAAGGCTTCTGTAGCCACGCTGGCTGAACTCAGCTTCCCGATGACAGGGATTCTGATCAACTGGATTGTATATCACCAGCTTGTGACTCTGCCGCAAATTATCGGCTTCGCACTGATCTGGACGGCGCTGTTCTTTATTTCGAGCCAGCAGAGCCGTCAGGGACATCAGGCGGAGCTTACCAAACAGAATTAACAACGGATAGCCGCAGCCTGAGGGGACGACCCCAGGGTTTCGGTATCACCAAAAGAGGATGTTCCCGCGAGCCGCAATGGCCCGGGACATCCTCTTTGTTTTTTGTAGGGCTGATGACCCAAATCTGCGAGTGAACCGGACTGAGTCCGTTTGGCCGCCTCCCCTGTCCGACATCCGGTGGTGTGTTCCCGTCCTGCTGCCGTTATTTCTTCTGCTACAGGTATGGAGTTATTACGATGGTGTTATAACCCAGCTGCTTTAGCTGTGCCTGCGAGATGTACAGCCTGTTTCCGGAATTGAAGCTGTTCGCAGGTGTAAGCTTTACACTCTTGCTGGCGCTTGTGATCTCATAGCCGTAACCGGCAGAGGGATCGTTTAAGTGGCCCCGGTCCTCAGATTCAATGCCCCACCCGAGTGCGGCAGCGAGCGGCTTCACCGGAATCCAGTCTTGTCCCTCCCTGGAGAATACGGTAGATACATCGACGTTCTGTCCGTCCAGACTGACACTGTATTCGTATGTCATGGAGACAGGAATCTCGATGACCGGCAGGTCTTTCAGCACTGTATCCTGCGGCAGCGCTGCTTCCGGTCTGGAAGAGGGGGAAGCGGGAAACAGTGTTTCGAGTTCGCTATAGTCAGTGATCAGCCGTGACGTCCCGCTCTTCAGGCCATAGACCCAGGGCAGGCGCTGCGGCTCGTTTTTTACATAATAGATGATTCCCTTGCTAAGGTTCCGGTTGTACATGCTGCCCTTTAGCAGTTCATGCCGTTCCCCGGTGGACGGATCATAAGTACTGATCACATTCTGTTTAACAGCCTCATTGTACCCGCTCTCCAGTAGCGTGTGCTGGTTCAGCCAAAAGGCGCTGTAGTATCTCTGAGTGGAATAATATACCGAGACGGCACCTGTCTTCATGTTTTTAAGATAATAGTCATGGAATTTGCCGACATACCCGCTGCCCATCGGTGAATTTGGCATCAAGAGGTAACGCGAGCGCTCCAGATATCCCCAATACCCGTCCGGAGACAGAGTATAAGCGGTTTTGCGCAGGATGGATTGACTCCGGGTATCGTACACGTAACTTTGCTCCGGATCATCATCTCCTGTTAACTTCAGTTCATTACCGCCATAATTCCGGAAATAATGAAAAGGCTCCTGCCATTTGGCGTAGGTTCCGTCCGGTTGTCTGGCAATGACGGCATCGACAAACTGGTCTCCGTCCAATTGGCCGGCCGAATAGAGCTGGACGCCGCTGGTTTTGCTGATATACGAATCATAATAATTAATTTCTTCTGCCGCATGTGCTGTAAGCGGAGCAGTGAATGCCAGTAAAATAGATGCGCTTATAGCCAGATGTAATGATTGATGCAGCACTCTTTTCATAACCTTCCATCCCCTCTATGTAAATAACTGTTAATATAGACGGCCGTAGTAAGGAAAGGTTTCGGATGCCCGGCTCAATAAATATGAATTACAGGGTTAAAGAGTAAAAATAAACCTTTTCTCCCATACTACCGTTATTCTTGCATCTTCAGCTGCTTCACACTACAACCTTAGGAGGCACCGCCAATGGACAATCCTCACCCGGCTCCCGCCATTTATATACAGCTCAAAAACCGGGTAACCGTGCCCAAAGGCAAAGGTGTGATGCTGCGCGATGTAGCCTTTCTGATCACCGAGCCGGAGTGGCGGGAGCCGCTGTATTCACTGCTGCTGCTGCAGCCGGAGCAAAGTGACGGCAATCTGATTCTGATTGATCTGCTGACGGTGATTCCCCGGATTCATGAGCTGC
Source organism: Paenibacillus sp. IHB B 3415 (assembly GCF_000802655.2). Taxonomy (NCBI): domain Bacteria; kingdom Bacillati; phylum Bacillota; class Bacilli; order Caryophanales; family Paenibacillaceae; genus Paenibacillus; species Paenibacillus sp. IHB B 3415. The sequence goes on from NZ_JUEI01000041.1 coordinate 21,546, forward strand.
TTCCGCATGCGGATATCCAGCCGATTGGCGAAGGACGGACGATTGTGCAGATTGAAGGCCCGGCAACGGCAAACAAACCTTCCACAGCGTTGTTTGTGCTGGTGTGGCTGCTGCTGTTCTTCGGCTCGGCGCTGACGATCATGAATTTCCATGCCGATGTCAGCATGCAGGAGGTGCAGATCCGGATTGTTGAGATGCTGACCGGCAGGAGGGATGAGCATCCGTACGTATTCCAGATCGCTTATTCGCTGGGCATCGGGCTGGGGATGGTGATTTTTTTCAACCATTTGTTCAAAAAAAAATGGAACGAGGAGCCGACACCGCTCGAAGTGGAGATGTTCCTGTATCAGAAAAATATCGACCACTATGTAGTCAACGAGGAATATAGCAAAATGAAACGCCGCGGAGATGATACATCGGGACGCAGGGGGGAGTGAGCATGACTGCACAAATATCGCTCGGACTTAACCTGCTGCTCGGCATTGCCGGAGGAATCGCTGTCGGCGGCGGGGTAATCGCTCTTTTTATAGTGCTGGATATGGTGCCCCGGCTGGCGCAGCTGACCTCCTCCTACGATAAAGTGCACTGGTATGAAGGGGCCATGGTCGGGGGCTCGCTGCTAGGCACAATGAGTGATTTCTGGAACTGGAAAATAACAGCGGGCCCGCTGATAGAGCTGGGAGTCGGACTGTTCGACGGAGTATTCATCGGTATGCTGGCCGCTGCGCTGACAGAGGTACTGAACGTACTGCCGATTCTGGCCAAAAGACTGCATATGACACATATGTTGTTCGGACTGCTGATGGCTATGGTATGCGGCAAAGTGGCAGGTTCATTGTTCGACTGGTTTGTATACCGACAGTAAAAGGAGGCTACGGGGTGGTTAGGTATATTCACAGCGGTGATCAGGTGGAAGCGGATAAAAAGCATGGCAAGCCGGAACAGCAAAAGCCGCCGCAGCATGAAGGACAGGCTGCACAGCAAAGTATTGCAGACAGGGGCCAACGGCAAGATGAAGGGTTAGCTGCACAGCGGGATGGTGCTGACAAAGGCCAACCGATGGGTGAAGCGCAGGCTGCACAACAGAATGGGGCTGATAGAACCCAGCCGCAGCAAGAAGGACAAGCTGTACATCAGGCTGATGCAGGTGGGGGACAACCGCAGGAGACGGAGGTTTCAGGTGAGCTGGGAGCTGTTACCCGGCCGATAGAGGGCGGTGCGGAAATCCGTTCCGGCATGGATGCCGGAACGGGTGCAGAAGGCAGGCCCTCTGAGGCAGAGCCTGCCGGTAGTAAGGCAGCGGAAGGCCGTGAAGCTGGAGACGCAGCGGATAGCGCGGCTGCAGGCAGCACAGCGGCGGACAGCCGTGAAACAGGAGATGCAGCAGATAACGAAGCTTCCGGCAGCACAGCGGCGAACAGCAACGCAGCCGGAGACGATTCGGATAGCCAGGAGTCCGGTGGCGGCGTCAAAGGATTTTTGAGCAGCTTGTTTGGAGATGATGCCGGACCGGGACAGGGAGCCGGAGCGGACTCCGGTGACGGACAGAATCAGGATACTGAAGCTGCGGACGAGCTTGGCCAGCCGGGCCGGCCGCAGGGAGATTCCGCCTCAGCTGAACAAGGAGATAAAGCTGCAAGCGGAGCGGAATCTGGTGGGGATAGCGGAGCGGAACCCGGTGCGGATATCGGAGTGGATTCCGGAGCAACCGGTTACGGGGACCACGATTTGCAGGCTTCCGATGGAGCGGGTACACCGGATCAGGAGGGCCCGGCCAAACCTGATCAAGGCAGTCCGGATACAGAGAAGACTACCGCCCAGGGAACAAGTGGGCAAGATGAGGACAAGCAGGAGGCCGAGGTATCGGCTGCAGACGATAATGCAGGCACAGCTTCAGCATCCGGCGAAGACAACCCGCCAGCTCCAGCCTCAGGCAGCCAGTCACAGGATACGGAGACATCAGACGAACTAGGTGCCGAGACACCGGAGAAGAGCCATAAAGGATTTTTTGCCAGATTGTTCGGAGATGATGAAGAATCTGAGGAAGAAGAGCAGAACACTTCTGGTGCGGATAAGGGTGAAGAGGGATCGTCAAGGCAGGCACAGAGCGGGGGTTCCGCAAGTAATGACACAGATAAATCTGGAGCCCCTCAGAAGGCCGGGGATCAGTCCGGCAGCAAGGCTAAGAAGGCCAAGTCCAGTCAAGGGGCGGACTCCGCCGGTAAGCCCAAAGATCTGCTTCAGCAGAAACGCGACAATGAACGTTCTGACTCTCTGGAGGAGTCTATTAAGTACTGGCAAGGCAATGATAAGGTATCGACCAACCTGGAGGATACCAAAAAAACCCTGACCGAAGTCATGGGCCTGGGTTCATCCTTTGATATCGTCTTCAGGGAAATGTCCTTTGGGGGCCGGCGCGTTGCGCTGCTCTGCATCAGCGGGTTCGCCAAGGATACCATTATTGACGAGATTCTGAAGCGTCTGACCTATCTGACCCCGGATAATATATCTACCGATGTGTTCGCCAGCTTCATGAGCGAATATATTCCCCATGTCCAGGTAGAGAAGGGCGAGCTGCTCAGCGAGAGCATCAATAAAGTCTTGTCAGGCATGAGCGTGTTCTTCATTGAGGGCGAAAGCCAGGTTATTATCATGGATACCCGTTCGTATCCTTCGCGCAGCCCTGATGAGCCTTCGATTGAACGGGTGGTCCGCGGAGCGCGCGACGGCTTCACAGAGACGCTCCTGAGCAACGTGGCTCTGGTCAGAAGACGGATTCGCGACCCGGGGCTGAAATACGAGATGCATCAGATTGGACGCCGGACCCGGACCGATGTCTGCGTAGCCTATATTGACGATATCGTCGACAAGACTCAGGTGCAGGCCGTTACCGATAAGCTGAAAAGCGTCGATATCGACGGGATTCCCCTTGCTGACAAACAGCTCGAGGAGGCCATTGTCGGCGGCGGATGGAACCCGTATCCGCTGGTCCGGTACTCGGAGCGGCCGGATATTGTGGCCTCCCATCTGCTGGAGGGCAGAGTGGTAGTCTTCGTGGATACCTCGCCGAGTGTCATGGTGCTGCCGACGACGTTCTTTGATCTCTGCCAGCATGCGGAAGAGAACCGCCAGACGCCTTTTATGGGAAGCTACCTGCGCTGGGTGCGCTTCATCGGGATCTTTGCCTCGATGTTCCTGCTGCCGCTGTGGATGCTGCTGGTCCTTCATCCGGAGCTGAAGCCGGCCATGCTGGATTTTATCGGTCCGCAAAAGACGGCGAAAATTCCGCTTATCGCCCAATTCTTAATCGTTGAATTAGGGGTGGATCTTCTGCGGATGGCCGCCGTCCATACACCGACACCGCTCGGCTCGGCGATGGGTCTGATTGCTGCGATACTGGTAGGTGACATCGCCGTGCAGACCGGTCTTTTTGTCAACGAGGTGGTGCTCTACATGGCAGTGGCCTCCATCGGGATGTTCGCAACGCCGAGCTATGAGCTAGGGCTGGCCAACCGGATTGTCAGGCTTGCACTACTGCTGGCGGTGGCCGCTTTCCAGATTCCCGGCTTCATGATCGGGACAACGCTGCTGGTGGTGCTCTTGACTACACACCGTTCCTACAATTCTTCGTATTTGTGGCCGTTTATACCGTTTAATGCAAAAGCAATGGGTGAAATCCTCCTGCGCCAGCCGGTGCTCAACTCCAAAACAAGGCCTTCCTTCAACAAAACACGGGATAATACCCGGATGCCGCCTAAACAGGAGAAGGAACACAAGTCGTAGGAAAATACAAATCAACTGCAAATTAGTCCATTCTATGGAGTTCCCTCTGTCTGCTATACTGAATACACTAAACAGCCCCGCAAGAAAGTGGAATTCCTCTCCTGAGGCCATACTTTATGTAACGCTGCGGGGTTCTGTAACATATACTAGACAGGGTGGAACAGATATTCCACAGAAATTGGAGGACTGCGCAATGTTTTTACACGGGACGAGCCGAATTAACGATGCAGGGCATTTGGAAATCGGCGGATGTGATGTGACAGAATTGAAAGCGGAGTATGGTACCCCGCTATATATAGTGGACGAGCAATTGGTCCGGCGCCGCTGCCGCGAGTACATGGACGCTTTTACAGCTTCCGGACTCGGTTTCCAGGTTGCCTACGCCAGTAAGGCTTTCTCAACGATGGCCATGTGCCGGTTAGCGGATGAGGAAGGACTGTCGCTGGATGTTGTTTCCGATGGTGAGCTGTATACCGCGCTGCAAGCCGGCTTCCCGGCAGAACGCATTCACTTCCACGGTAATAACAAGACTCCGGATGAGATTGAAATGGCGATCGATGCAGGCATCGGCTGCTTTGTAGTCGATAACCTGGTTGAACTCAGCCTGCTGCAGGCGATTGCTGCCCGCAAGGAAGTAACGGTTAATATTCTGCTCCGGGTTACTCCGGGCGTAGAAGCGCATGCCCACCATGCCTACGCATCGACCGGACAGACGGATTCCAAATTCGGGTTCGATATCGGCAACGGCTCAGCGCAGGAAGCGGTAAGGCAGGCAGACGGCAAAGCCAATTTGAACCTGCTTGGCGTTCATTCCCATATCGGCTCGCAGATTTTTGAGACAGAGGGCTTCCAGCTTGCAATTGAGCGGATCGCCGAGTTCACCCGCAAAGTGAAGGAAGAGCTGGCCATCAGCTTCCCGGTCGTCAATCTTGGCGGCGGATTCGGTATCCGTTATGTGGATGGAGATACTCCACTGCAGGTTTCCGAGTATGTTGCAGCCATTACGGATGCAGTGAAGACGCACTTCGCCGGTATCGGTGATGGGCTGCCGCAGATCTGGGTTGAGCCGGGCCGCAGTATCGTAGGCGATGCCGGTACGACCTTGTACACCGTAGGAACGAGCAAAGAAATTCCTGGTGTGCGCAAATATGTTGCCGTTGACGGCGGAATGACGGACAATCCGCGTCCGGCACTGTATGAATCCAAGTACGAAGCAGTGCTCGCAAGCCGTGCGACTGAGCCTAACGAGGAGACCGTATCCATCGCCGGCAAATGCTGCGAGAGCGGGGATATGCTGATCTGGGATGTAGAGCTGCCGAAGGTAGAGAGCGGCGATCTGCTCGCTGTTGCCTGCACAGGCGCCTACAATTACTCCATGGCCAGCAACTATAACCGTATCCGCCGTCCGGCGGTAGTCTTCGTACAGAACGGCCAGAGCGATCTGGTGGTTCGCCGTGAATCGCATCAGGATATCGTGGCCAATGATATTGTGCCGGCACGTATTGCCAAACAGACCGTTACGAAATAAACCTTAACCGCTGCGCAGGCAGCGGGGCAGTCAAACAGGGCAGGCGGGAATCGTTCCCGCTTGCTTTGCTTTGTGCCCCATTTCATAGTAAACTAATAAAAGTGTTCTATATTTGTCATTTCGAAAGGGGTCATTTACATATGGCTAAGCAAGCGAAAATTACACTCGAAAACGGCGGTGTCGTGCTGATCGACTTGTTCGAACAGGATGCGCCTAATACTGTAGCAAACTTTGAGAAACTGGCTAAAGATGGATTCTACAACGGACTGTTGTTCCACCGTGTAATTCCAGGTTTCGTAGCTCAAGGCGGCTGTCCTAACGGAACAGGCTCCGGCGGCCCTGGTTATACCATCAACTGCGAAATCAACCCGAACAAGCATGAGCGCGGCTCCCTGGCTATGGCCCATGCGGGTAAGAACACAGGCGGAAGCCAGTTCTACATCGCTTATGCACCACAGCCTCACCTTGACGGAGTACACACTGTATTCGGTAAAGTGGTTGAAGGTATGGATCAAGTCGATGCTTTCAAAGGCCGCGACAAAATGGCTACCGTTGAAGTAGTAGAAGTATAATACAAGCATCGTCAAAAGCACCCGGCTGGATCATCCAGCCGGGTACAAGCATCGTCAAAAGCCCCCGGCTGGATCATCCAGCCGGGTGCTTTTTTTTTGCACATATATGCTTTTACCTCATACTGGTCCAGCCTCTGCGGCCGCGCCGGGAGGCATACAGCTCGGGCAGCTTGAAGAAGATCAGGAACATCAGCAGGAAGATGACAAAGGCAAAGGCCTCTTCGACGAGCAGATAATACGGATAGGGGCCGAAATAATCAAGTACGGAGAACGTGCTGGGCTTGTGAGCCAGAAACATATAGTTGGAATCCAGCAGCATATCGGCGGCATAGACACATACGGCGATAACATTCAGGCAGAGCATGGTGAAGAAGAGCGAGCGCCAGGTAGGCTTGTAGCCTTCAATCCAGGTCATGTACAGGGATGCCAGAATAATCGACCCGTGGGCAATGAAGAACAGCAGGAAGCGGAAATGCGGAAACGGGTAGACCAGATTAGGCGTAAGCAGGGCGATGAATGCACCGCCGATCCCGGCAAAGTAGAGAAAAGAATACAGCAGCCTGCTGCGTGTAAGAAGCATGATTACCGACAAGAGCAGGGTAATGCCGCATAGTTCAAGCGGCAGGGAGGAACTGCGGCTCCAGATATCCTGGGAGACATACCAGACATGCAGCCCGCCCTCGCAGGCGATCAGCAGCAGTACCAGCAGCATGCGGACACTGCGCCTCAGACCGGAATGTGTACGCAGGGTGAAACGTGATCCGTAGAGCAGCAGACAGCATAGGGCGACGATCGACAGGGCAATGAGATGCGGGGTTGAGAACATTAAGAAATCATGATTACGATGGCGGTCCCAAAAAAGATTAAGGTTCACTGTGCTCTCTCCTTGAATCCAGAAATAAATAAAAGAAAATAAAAGTTCAGAATTTGAATATAACTGATTCTAAAGATCTAGTCTTAGGTGATATAAGTATATATCGTTCGGGCTAGACAGAAAAGACAGGAGTATCGGTTTATTTACATAAGATGGACGCATATGCCCGTATACATAACGACCCATCAGGCGGAGTGTTTTTACCGGTGCGTTCGGCAGCCATCTTTTCTGTATGCTCGTTTCATATCAAATTTAAGAACGGGGGCTTCAGGGAAATGGTGAAAAAAAGAACAAGTCTGGCAATTGTGATAATCATGCTGTTTGTGCAGTATGCCTACGGACTGGGGTTCACCCAGCAGGTTAAAGCGGAGGGAATCGAGCAGGACAGAGATATTATTACCAGTGTATCGATGGCCGTGTATGGGCCGGACGGACAGACGGTAACCGGAAGTGTATATGATGTGGACTCTACTGTTACGCTGGATTATACCTGGTCGCTTCCCAACGGGCACGGGTATACTCAGGGAGATAGCTTCACCTTCCAGCTTCCTGAACAATTCGAGCTGTTCAATGATATCCAGGGCGGACTCGTGTCCGACGATGGAGATGTCGGGACGTTCACAGTGAGCCAGTCGACACATCAGATAGTCATGACTTTCAACGACTACATCGAGAGTCATGACAACGTACAGGGCACCCTGCGGATTAATACCAAATTCGATAAACAGGTGATAAGCGGCAGTACGGTTCAGCAGATTCTATTCCCCGTAAACGGCGGAATACAGACCATTAGCGTGGCATTTAAGCCATCCGTGGGTTCGACGATTGAGAAGAAGGGCGTGTCCAGCGGCTTCAATGCTGATCATATCTTCTGGACGGTGGATGTCAATAAGAAGCTTGAACCGGTCAGCAATGCGGTGGTGACAGACCCTGTTCCTGCCGGGTTGTCGCTGGACAGCACGGTAACCCTTGCGGTGTACCAGCTGAATGTTCTGCTTGACGGTACAGTGACCCAAGGCCAGCTTGTAGACAGCAGCAAATATACCGCTGACGTTTCCGGCGGTGCACTTGTTCTCCGCTTCACGGACTCTGTAATCACAGGTGCGTACCGCATTGCCTATACAACACAGGTAGTCAGCGACAGTCTGACCAGCTTCACGAATACCGCTACCTTCACCGGTGATGGACGTGATCCGGTAAGCAGCTCGGCTACAGTCGTTATTGAACGCGGAGGAAGCATCAAGAAGAAGGCAGCCAGCTATGAGTGGGGGAAGCAGACCATCAGCTGGGCTATTGAATACAACTACAATAAACGCACGATCTCTGCAGAGAATGCGGTGTTGACAGATGTATTCAATCATTCCCAGCAGCTGGTTGCAGACTCGCTGCGGATTTATCCGGTGACGCTGGATTCTGCAGGAGGAGCTACGAAAGGGACGGCTCTAACCGCAGGTGCAGACTATACAGTAACGCCGGTTGTTGAAGGCACAAACGCCGGATTCAAACTGGAGTTTGCAGATGCTGTGACCTCTGCATATCTGATCGAATATAAGACCAAAGCAGTAGACCGCGTATTCAGCGACACCACTATTACCAACACTGTCTCAGACAGTACTTATAACGATAAGGCTACACAGCTTATCCGGCCGGCCATCATTTATAAGAATTTGTCAGGAGTCAACTACGCCACCCATGTAACGGATTGGAAGATTACGCTGAACGGCGATAATTATCCGATGAGCCAGGTAGTGGTTACGGATAGTTTCCCGTACGGCGGCCAGAAGTTTATCGCGGGTTCACTGGTCGTACGCAATGAAGCCGGCACCGTGCTTAATGCTTCAGCGTATTCACTGATTGCCGGTTCACCGGCACAGCCTAACGAAGGCTTCAAGGTGAAATTCAATTCGCCGATCAGCGGCACATACACAATTAGTTATCAGACTGAATTCAGTAATGACTGGCTTACAGGTACTACAGATAATTTCATTAACGTAGCGCGGATTGACTGGAAGGACAGCGCGAATAACGCTCAATGGACAGAAGCCAGAGGGCAGTTCATTCCGGGCCCTGAGGTGAAGAACAACGGCTTCAAATCCGGGGTATATGATGCGTCTGCCAAAGAGATCACCTGGACAATGGGCGTCAATTACAACAGTAAGGCTATTGCTGATCCCCGGGTAACAGACATATTGAACGCGGGACAGTCACTTGTGCCGGGTTCACTAAAAGTGTACCGGATGAATATTGCTCCCGGAGGGGCTCACAGTTTCGGCACCGAACTTGCCGGCAGCTCCTATAGCTACACTGTCGGAAGCGGGAATGAGCTTCAGGTGGATTTTGACAATGCGATCAATTCACCTTACTATGTTGTATTCAAAACAAGCCTTGCAGGGCAGTTGATTGGTACTACCGTTGCTAACACAGCCAATCTGCTGGATGGCACCAAGAAAGTCTCCAAAGATCTGAAGGCCTCGGTGAATATTCCGCATGGCGACGAATATGTGTTCAAAGACGGCGTTCAGAACGGTGATAAGCTGCAGTGGACGATCGCTATTAACCGGACACAGTCCCATGTGAAGGATGCCGTTATTACAGATGTGCCAAGTACCAATCAGATTCTGCTGCCGGACACGTTCCATCTGTACCGGACAGTTACTGCCGTGAATGGTGATGTAACGAAGAGCGGACCTGAGCTTGTAAAGGATACGGATTATACCTTGAATATCAGTGCTGATGCAGAGGGTAAGCAGACCTTCGTGCTTAGCTTCCTCCAGGATATCCATTCCGCATATGTGCTTGAATATCAATCCCTGATCGTAGCGAATACGGGGGATAAGTTGGTCAATACCGTTAACCTTAGCGGTAATAATGTCGTACTGGTCAACAAGGATACCAGTAAAGAGATCATAGTCGGCGTATCCAGCGGCTCGGGAACAGGCAGCGGGGTCAGAGGAACGCTGAATGTCCACAAAATTGATGCGGATGACAGCACCAAAGCACTTGCAGGTGCCACCTTTGAATTGTACCGCCTGAATGGCAGCGATCGTGTGCTTGTGAATACCCGGACTACGGATGCAGCGGGCAATGCAGTATTCAACAATATCTGGCTGGGCAGCTATGTCCTGATTGAAACTGCAGCACCGGCAGGTTATGTGTTAGATACAAGTGAGCATGCGGTCACCATCGGTTCATCCGCAGCAGTGAATCTGACCGTAACGAATACTCCTGCGGAGCAGCCGACAGCCACGCCAACGCCAATACCGACGGCCACCATTGCGCCGACAGAAGCGCCTACAGCCACACCGCTTCCAACGGTACCGCCTGTAGAGACAGCTGGGCCAACAACTGCTCCAACGGCAACGAATGGACCGGAGGCGACGCCTAATCCTACAGCACCGCCAGTCACACCTGATATTACGCCGGTACCAACACCGGTGGGCACGGTAGTTCCGGGGATCATTATCGATGATCTGGAAATTCCGGCAGGTCCAGGCTTACCCGCAACAGCGCAGCCATCTGCGCCGGTAGCAGTGGTTACACCTGCACCAGTCACGCCGGCACCGGAAGTGCCGGTTGATGAGGACATTCCGCTCGGCGGTGTTGATATTGAAGATGAAGACATCCCGCAAGGGACGGTCACGGCAACAGACTCCGGAGGGACACTGCCGCAGACCGGAGAGAACAGCCCGTTGCCGATCTATATGGCAGGACTCGGTTTGATCCTGATCGGGTTCGTATTACACCGGGTGTACAGACGGAACCGGAATCAGGAATAAACGGTAGCTAATCAGGACAGCTGATCATAGGATCAGCCTTCACCAAGAGCAGGCGGCAGAAAATAGCTGCCTGCTCTTTTTGCCGTGACTTAAGAAAGGCTTAGAATAGATTGGTCATCTGCGGCGAAAATGCTATAATTACTAAAATTCAAAGTTTCGGAGGGATATAGCAATGTCCATGTGGAAGGAATTCAAAAGCTTCGCCATGAAGGGGAATGTGCTTGATCTGGCAGTGGCGGTTGTAATCGGGGCGGCTTTCGGCAAAATTGTTACTTCATTGGTTAGTGACATCATTATGCCGCTCATCGGCCTAATAAGTGGAGATACCAATCTGAAGGAGCTTCATCTGGGCAGCGGAGAAGCCGCCGTGAATTACGGCCTGTTCTTACAGTCCGTACTGGATTTCTTCATTATTTCATTCTCTATCTTTCTGGTAGTGAAGCTGACCAGCAGATTCAGACGCAAGGAAACTGTTAAAGTCGAAGTTGTCGAACCCCCTGCTCCGGCACCGGAGGTTGCGCTGCTGATCGAAATTCGTGATTTGCTGAGAGCGGACAAGCAGCATGAGTCAGGGAATTAAGGGAACTAAGTTACATAAATAAAGTAAATTTCCGAAACACACTTGCATTTCTTGCACGTAAGTGATAATTTTGTTGTAGGCAAAACTTGTTTTTCAACTGAATATATCAATCCTTCAGGGCAGGGTGTAATTCCCTACCGGCGGTGATGCTGTTAGATTGGCTGTTTCTGGCCAGTTCTGCTGCTCAGTCCGCTACCCGATCCGTATGCTGGTGATACGGACGGTGGACCTGGTGCAATTCCGGGACCGACAGTATAGTCTGGATGGAAGAAGGAGAGATTGACGTGCTGTGCTTATGTAGGCGGCCGTGCTGCAGTATTTTCGAATATTACGTGCGAATTTTCACAATGCCATAAGTCCGGCGCTTATTTACGCACCTATTTTTTGAGCTGCTGTTACCTCTCGTATATCCCGTCTTGAACTCCTCCTGGAGATTGAGACGGGTTTTTCTGTTTAAACTGTGCACATTATGAATATAGCCTGCTGATTGGAGGGAAGTCACATGGATAAGATGAATGATGAGTTTTATATGTCTCTTGCGCTGGACATGGCGGAAAGGGCTCAAGGACAGACCGGAATCAATCCCGTGGTCGGATGTGTAGTTGTGAAGGATGGTGCCATGATCGGGATCGGCACGCATCTGCAGCGCGGTACCGGGCATGCCGAGGTCCATGCGCTCAACATGGCTGCTGGTAAGGCACAGGGAAGCACAGCGTATGTTACGCTCGAGCCCTGCAGCCATTATGGCATCACGCCTCCCTGCAGCCAGCGCCTGATCGATGAAGGAGTCGCAAGGGTTGTCGTTGCCTGTGAAGATCCTAATCCGCAGGTTGCAGGCCGCGGGGTTGAGATGCTGCGCGAGCAGGGCATCGAGGTAGAGGTAGGCCTGCTTCGGAGCCGCGCTATCCGGCTGAATGAGAAGTTTATCAAATACATTCTGACGAAGCAGCCTTTCGTTACACTGAAGAGCGCCAGCACCTTGGACGGCAAAATTGCCACCCGTACTGGGGATAGCAAATGGATATCCAATGCTGAATCCCGGGAGCTAGTACATACCCTGCGCCATCGCCATCAGGGAATCATGGTCGGGGTGAATACGGTGATTGCCGATAATCCTTCGCTGACGACCAGGCTGAATGTGCCCGGGCTCAATCCAATCAGGATTATCATCGACTCTACACTGAGGCTGCCTCTAGAGAGCGCCGTTGTCACTGACGGACTGGCACCTACGGTGGTCGTTACCACTGAAGCGGGTGATCCGGCGCGGAAGGCAGCACTGCTCGCTGCGGGTGTTCAGGTTGTTGCCGCAGGCAGCGGACCGCGTGTCGATCTGCAGGCCGCGATGATAGCATTGGGCGGAATGGAGATCGGCTCCATCCTGCTCGAAGGCGGCGGCACGCTGAACGGAGCGATGCTGGAGCAGGGACTGGTAGACCGCGTAGTTCTCTTCTTCGCTCCGAAGATTGTCGGAGGCGGCGATGCTGCGGCAGGTACCTTCGACTTCCCGGGTGTGGAACTGATGCGGGATGCCATTACGCTCGAAGGATTGGAAGTGGAAGTGCTCGGGGATAATGTCTGTATCAGCGGCACCCCGGCGCGCTAACAGCGGATAAGATCAAGAAATCGGGTGGCGGGCAGCGGCCGGAAGTCCAAATGTTCACCGCCGTGACGACTATGCTTCAAGCTCAAATCTTAAGTGCGTCTTATATAGTTATGAAGGAGGGATAGTATGTTCACCGGCCTGATTGAAGAGGTGGGTATCCTCCGCAGCGTCACCAGCGGAGGGGAGATGATGGTGCTGAATATCGGCGCCTCCCTCATTATGGGAGATCTGAAGATTGGCGACAGCGTCTCCGTCAATGGGGTCTGCCTTACAGCCACATCCATAGGCGACCATTATTTCACGGTTGATGTGATGCCTCAGACCTACCGCAACAGCAATCTCAAAAACTTACGGACCGGGGGCAAAATGAACCTGGAGCGTGCGATGGCAGCCGGCGGACGGTTCGGAGGGCATATTGTCCAGGGGCATGTGGATGGAACCGGTGAGATCCGCAGCGTGAAGCGCGATCAGAATGCGGTGGTATTCGAAATTGCGCCGGACCGCAAATCGCTGTTTAAGTACATCATCCCCAAAGGCTCCATTACGATTGACGGCATCAGCCTCACCGTAGTGGATACAGAGTCGTCCACGTTCACTGTCTCTATCATTCCCCACACCCTTGGAGAAACGGTGCTGGCCCATAAACGGCCGGGTGACAGTATCAATATCGAATGTGATGTGCTGGGCAAGTATGTGGATCATCTGCTGCATTATGGTTCACGTTCCGGCGATGAAGAAGATAAGAAGAGCTCGAAGATCAGCCACGATTTTCTGGCGGCCAACGGGTTTGTATAATTAAAGATTAGGCATACGGCAGCCGGTAAGGCAGCGTACAGCCATCAGGAGGACAGTAACATGAGCCAGCAAGACAAGAAGGACAGTGTCCTGGACCCGATTGAGGATGCGATTTATGATTTGATGCGCGGGAAGGTGATCATCGTTGTCGATGATGAGGACCGCGAGAATGAAGGGGACTTCATCGCCCTTGCCGAACGGGCAACCCCTGAAGTTATTAACTTCATGATTACCGAGGGACGCGGACTGGTCTGCGTGCCGATTACCCCGGAACGTGCAGAGGAACTGGATCTGCAGCCGATGGTGGCCCAGAATACCGATAACCACGGCACCGCTTTTACCGTATCGATTGACCATAAGGATACGACTACCGGTATTTCCGCCGGGGAAAGATCCATGACCATCAAGGCGATGCTGGACCCGAATGCGAAGCCTTCCGACTTCCGCAGACCGGGCCATATGTTCCCGCTGATCGCGAAGAAGGGCGGGGTATTACGGCGTTCAGGCCATACGGAAGCCGCTGTTGATCTGGCCCGCATGTGCGGCGCTTATCCGGCGAGCGTCATTTGTGAAGTGGTGAAGGTTGACGGCACGATGGCCCGCCTGCCTGACCTGATCGAGATCGCGGGGAAACATGATCTCAAGCTGATCAGCATCAAGGACCTCATTCACTACCGTAATGAGAAGGAGCATCTGGTTACCCGCGAGGTTGCTGTGAATCTGCCGACCGATTTCGGTGATTTCCAGACGATTGCCTACACGAATGAAGTGGATGACAAAGAGCATGTTGCTCTGGTAAAAGGTGATATCTCCGGTGACGAGCCGGTGCTGGTGCGTGTGCATTCCGAGTGCCTGACCGGCGATGTATTCCATTCCCACCGCTGCGACTGCGGCCCGCAGTTTGAAGCGGCGCTGCGCCAGATTGAAGAAGCAGGCCGAGGGGTGCTGCTCTATATGCGCCAGGAAGGCCGGGGGATTGGCCTGATCAACAAGCTGCGTGCCTACAAGCTGCAGGAGGAAGGACTGGATACGGTAGATGCCAACCTGAAGCTGGGCTTCGCCGCAGATCTGCGTGATTACGGCATCGGTGCACAGATTCTCAAGGACCTGGGCGTCCGCCAGATCAGACTGCTGACCAACAATCCGCGCAAGATCAAAGGGCTGGAAGGCTACGGCCTTGAAGTGGTGGAGCGCGTAGCCATCCAGATGCCGGAGAACAAGGACAACACTAAGTATCTTCATACGAAGCAGGCCAAGCTTGGCCATCTGCTGACTTTTGACAAGATCGAACAAAACGAGGATTCCAAAATTTAATTATAGAATCACTAACTTATACATGAAGGGTTGATGAGCATAATGCCGAATTATTTTGAAGGACATTTAGTATCTGAAGGATTGAAATACGGGGTTGTCGTAGGACGTTTCAACGAATTTATTACAAGCAAGCTGCTCTCCGGAGCGCTCGATGCCTTCAAACGCCATGGCGTAGCTGACGATGAAGTGGATGTTGCCTGGGTACCGGGAGTATTCGAAATTCCTCTGATCGCGCAAAAAATGGCCGAAAGCGGCAAGTATGATGCAGTAATCACACTGGGTACAGTTATTCGCGGATCTACAACACACTATGATTATGTGTGCAATGAAGTAGCCAAGGGCGTAGCAGCCATTAATCTCAAGACAGGCGTTCCGACGATCTTCGGCGTGGTAACGACCGAGAATATCGAACAGGCCATTGAGCGTTCCGGAACCAAAGCGGGCAATAAAGGCTGGGATGCGGCGACTGCTGCCATCGAAATGGCGAACCTGAACAAGCTGTTTAAATAACACCCCTCTTGACGAATCAGCGTAAGTCGTGCTTATTTATATGTATGAGAAGAAAGCATGAACATAAGGAGCTGCGAGGAAATTAGTATCCGCTTTTGTTGACAAATCTCCATGGGTTTGAGAGTTTGTCAACAAATTAGCGGTACTTTATTTCGTCGCAGTCTCAAGGATCTTTCTACTTGTGTAGCGTCCGTGTGGCGCTGCACTTTACTTTTTTTGGGCTGGAGGAAACCGCGTGACTGTATTGTACAAGCTGGAGACGTTCGAAGGTCCGCTCGATCTGCTCTTGCATTTGATTGACAAAGCGGAAATCGACATCCAGGACATTCCGGTCAGCGAGATCACCGAGCAGTACATGGAATACCTGCAGGGGATGCAGGAGCTTGAGCTGGATATCACCAGCGAATTTCTGGTTATGGCTGCTACCCTCTTGTCGATCAAGAGCAAGCTGCTGCTGCCGAAGCCGCCGGTGATCGAAATTGAGGATTTCGATTATTACGAGGACGACGGATATGATCCGCGGGCGGAGCTGGTACAGCGGCTGATTGAATACCGCAAATTCAAGAGCATTGCTGTGCAGCTGCTGGATATGGAGAGCGAGCGCAGCCTGATTTTCACGAAGGAGCCCGAGGATCTGGGCCCCTTTGTTCCTACAGAGACCGATAATACGTTGAAGGGACTGCACACCGCTGATTTGATTGCCGCGTTCCGTAAGGCGCTGAGCAAAGCGGCCCGGAGATCCTCTTATCAGCGGATTACCCGTGATGAGATTTCGGTGAAAGACCGGATTCGTGATGTGTCGGAAGCACTGCAGCGTAAGGGGATGGGTGGCAGACTGCGCTTTTCGTCGCTTTTGCATGATGAGATGGCCCGGCATGAGATTGTAGTGACCTTCCTGGCCATTCTGGAGCTGATGAAGATGAAGGCGATTTTCTGCTACCAGGAGAAATTATTTGACGATATTGTGATGGAGTGGAGAGGAGGAGAGGAAGTCAGTGGACTACAACACGCTGAAATCAATTATTGAAGGCCTGCTGTTTCTCTCAGGGGATGAAGGTTTATCTGTACGCCAGATTGCCGAGATTACCGAACAGCGGCCCGATCTGGCTACACGGGCGCTGGAGGATTTGAAAGACGATTACAGCTCGCAGGGCCGGGGCCTGCAGGTAGTGCAGATCGCCGGGAATTACCGTCTGGCGACACTGCCGGAGCATGCACAATATTTTGAGCGTCTGGCGTATTCCCCTTCCAGATCATCCCTGTCCCAGGCAGCGCTGGAGACACTTGCGATTGTGGCTTACCGCCAGCCTATTACAAGAGTGGAGATCGAAGAAATCCGCGGGGTGAAGTCCGAACGGGCCATTCATACGCTGGGGAATAAGGATCTGATTCATGAGGTGGGCCGGGCAGAGGCTGTCGGCCGTCCGATCCTGTACGGAACGACCAAGTCCTTCCTGGACAGCTTTGGCCTGGCCAGCCTGAAGGAGCTTCCGGAGCCGTCGAGCTTCGACACTTCAGAGGGCCTGGAAGAAGAGACGCAGCTGCTCTTCAGCAAGCTGGACAGCCAGATGACCTTTGAAGAGGTAGAGACAGAATAGACGCAGCGGATACGCGCTGTTCCAGAAATGCCGTTGTCCCCGCCGGGACAGCGGCATTTTTTTTGGCGGCAGATTCTTTTTGGAGATCTTTGCAGAAATGCCGAATTTTATCCGGCAGGATTTGCCATACTAAACCAGAGGCTCCACTATTCACATTACCTGAGGCTGCTTGGAGGTTACGATTGTGACGTTATGGCTTGCGATACCCTTATCCCTGCTGCTGCTGGTTATTCTGCTGTGCCTGCTGGTTCTGGCTTCATCGATTCATTTTCATTTCCGTCTATGCAGGCTGGGAAAGGATGACCGTATTGAATTTGATATTAAAGCTGTATACGGGCTGGTCAAAATCCATTATGAGCTGCCTGCGCTGGTTTTTGACAGCCTTGAACAAGGCATTAAGGTTAAGCTCGAAAAAAGCGGAATCGCCCCGGTGAAAATGGACAGCGACAAAGAAGAGAAAATCGACCGGGAATCCGTGGCGGAATGGTTAAAGAACATCCGTACTGCACTCAAGGCAACCCGCGGTCTCAAAAAATGGCTGGTTGGCACGTTATCGCATGTCCGGATTACCAAGCTGGACTGGTCCACGGATTTCTCGCTGGGCGATGCGGCAGATACGGCAACCGCGGCTGGGGCTTTATGGGGCATGAAGTGGACCATGATCGGCTGGGTATCGCGTTTCGTCAGACTGCAGCGGAATCCGCGGATGTTCGTTGCCCCGGTGTTCCGGGACGAGCCCTGTTTCTCAACGGAAGCGGTCTGCACAGGCAAGCTTTCTGCAGGCTATGCTTTTTATGCGGGACTGTTATTATTGCGGCGTGTTTCGAAGGTGGAAGGTGGCCTCGGGAGATGGAAGAAACTGCTTAGCCGGGGCCAGTGATAAAAAGACTACATACTCCCTTCCATAGTGGGCAAGATAAGACTGCAGGTACACTTATATACACACGAGGAGGAGAAAAACAATGTCAGATCATCCTATTCAAGGTCTCATGCAGACGGCTATGGAAAATATCAAAGGCATGGTGGATGTAAATACCATTGTCGGAGATCCAGTAGAAACACCAGATGGCAGTATCATTCTGCCGATCAGTAAGGTCGCGTTCGGTTTTGCCGCAGGCGGCAGTGACTTCCGGGTGGAAGACGATGCTCCGGGCGTGAACGGCAGCGGAACCGGAGTCAAAATGCTTCCCTTCGGGGGCGGTAGCGGGGGCGGTGTATCCATACGGCCAATCGCTTTTCTGGTAGTGGGCAGGGATGGGGTACATATTGTGCCGCTTGACAATCAAACCCATCTGTTCGAGAAAATCATTGATGCAACACCTAACCTGATCGATAAAATCCAGAATATGTTCCAGCCGAACGGCATGCCGTTGGGGGCAGACGCAGCAGGTACCACGGTGACCAAAACCGTAGTGAAGACCGAGCCGGATACGCATTCATCGGCACACTAACACACCGGTTGAACGCGGCGGGATAAGAATAAGCGGGGGTATCGCCTTTCAAAGGTGATATCCCTTTTTTGACGGACAGAAGCGGATGGGACATACCAGTCCCCCGTACCGCATACACTTGTACAACCAGGCAAGACGGAAGAACCGCTGCCCTAGACCTGATAAGAAGCCGGAGGATGAACATGAAGACATTAACCCGAAAATCGTTGATTTCCTTAATATTGTGTTTACTGCTGCTTGCACTGGTGCCGTTGTCTTCTATCCGGGCTGAGAACAGTTCTATATCCACTCATGCCAGAGCGGCGGCGCTGATCGATGTGGAGTCGGGAAGACTTCTATACAGCAGCCGCGGGGATGAGCCGATGCTGATTGCCAGTTTGACCAAAATAATGACAGCACTTGTAGCGATAGAGAACGGTGATTTGACCTCAAAGGTCAAGGTCGGCAAAAATGCTTTTGCCAAGGAAGGTTCTTCACTGTATCTGAAGCAGGGCGAAGAAATGACGCTGGAGGATATGCTGTACGGATTAATGCTGCGTTCAGGTAATGATGCGGCAACCGCGATTGCCGAGCATGTCGGAGGCTCCGAACAGGGCTTCGTCTATCTGATGAATGCCAAGGCGGAGGAGCTTAACTTAACCCATACGCATTTTGCCAATCCGCACGGGCTCGATGCCGAAGGGCACTACTCCAGCGCAAATGATCTGGCTGTATTGACTGCTTACGCGATGCATAACCCTGTGTTCAAGGAGATTGTGGCTACCAAAGAGAAGACGGCGGACAATCCGTATGAGAAATGGGATTACAAGTGGAGCAATAAAAATAAAATGCTGCGCCTCTACGAAGGGGCGGATGGTGTGAAGACGGGTTATACCAAAAAAGCACTCCGCTGCCTTGTCAGCTCCGCTACACGAAACGGCCAGCAGCTGGTCGCTGTTACGCTGAATGACGGCAATGACTGGAATGACCATTCGGCGCTGCTGGATTTCGGCTTCAACCACTATCCGCTCAAGACATTAGTAGAACGCGGAGAAACCGTCAGCGGCTACCCCCTGGTTACCGGCAAGGATTTCGCCTATCCGCTCGGACAAGGGGAAGAGGCAAGGCTTGTTAGCAAGCTGGTATTAAGCGAAGAGAAGAGTACCGCGGGAAAAGAGGCGCGTGCCAGTGCCGGCACTAAGACCAGCACCAACACCAGCACCAGCACCAACACCAGCAGCTTCGGGCTGAAGGGTGTAATTATAATGCAGCTGGGCGGCAAGGAAATCGGCCGGGTTCCGGTGTATACGCCAAGCCAGCTGCCGCCGGAAACATCACCCTATGAGAAGAAATACAGTCCTGCGGGAGGTACTGCTTATCCGGCGGACAACTGGCTGCAGGCATTCGGCAGCGCGCTGCGTGCCATGTTCCAGAGCGGCGAAGATCAGAGATAGTTGTATAATGTGCAATTAAAAACAGCGAAAAGGGTTGCTTGCAACTTATAAGTGTAGTCTGTACAACTAAATCTGCCCGAATCGCTGGAAATCATCTACACCTGGTAGTTTAATTGCACGAAATACAACTAAACGGATAATAGGTTGAGAATCAGACGTTTTAGTTGTACAAAGTGCAATTAAGCCTACCGCATATACCGTAATATGGTCATTGCAAACCCTCCGTAAGTGATTTACTAAAGGGTTTCACTAGTTTAAATCTGACGCTCAACTAATGGTCAATTGGCGCTCAACTAGCGCTTAACTAGCGCTCAATTAGCACTCTACTAGCATTCAACTAGCTCCGTAGTCAGACCGTCTTATCGTATCTTGCTAATGCCTTGAGGGGCGTTAGGTGGAGAAAAGGCATCTGTTAATGCGGAAAGCTAAATATTCGAAGACGTAGTTGGATAAACAACATCTAATTTCATTCAAATTGGCGGATTCACTAGGGTATGGGCAGAATTAAGCAGCAAAAATCCATCTAAAATCCATAAAACAGCTGAAATCCGGAGAGTAAGTAACATAAATTCCACTATTCCACCGGAGTATAACGTTAAAGTAAGATGTCATACTCAGACAGTAGCATCTGTACTTGGTTCACTTTAAGCCGACTTCCAAATTGGGATTATGCAGAGGGCTTGGGCAGATAAGAAGAATAGAGCTGGAGGAGGGGATAAGCATGTTAAATGGTATCTGGCTGGGGATGATCCTGATCGGGTTTGTATTTGCGGCGGTAAACGGACGGATGAACGAATTCACAGCTGCCGTGTTTGACGGTGCCAAAAGCGGGGTCACCGTAAGCTTCGGGCTGATCAGTGTGCTGGTGTTCTGGCTGGGGATTATGCGGATTGCGGAGGATGCAGACCTGCTGAAGAAGATCTCCAGAGTATTGGGACCGGTAGTATCGTTTCTGTTTCCGGACGTGCCCAAAGGCCATCCTGCGATTGGTTATATTCTCTCCAATATGAGCGCCAACCTGCTGGGACTCGGAAATGCCGCTACCCCTATGGGCATTAAGGCGATGCAGGAGCTGCAGACACTCAATCCGGATAAGGAAACCGCAACGCCTGCCATGTGTACCCTGCTTGCACTGAACACTGCCAGTATCACGCTGATTCCGGCAACTCTGATTGCAATCCGGCTGAATTACGGATCGGCTGACCCGGCGGCAATCGTCGGTACCACGCTGGCGGCGACGGCGGTGGCTACTCTTGCCGCCATTGCTGCGGACAGGCTGTGCCGCCGCCTGACACTGCTGCGCAGGCCGCCCGGACCGCCGCCTGCGATAAGGTCCGGCACCGCTGCAGCGAAAGGGAGTGCCACGCTCCCACATTCTTCAGTGAAAGGGTGAGCCTTCCTTGTTCCAGTTAATCAGTCTAATATCCGCCTGGGCAATTCCGGTAATGGTCACCTTTATTCCGCTGTATGCTTTCTCCCGCAAGGTTCCGGTCTACGAATCTTTCGTGGAAGGTGCGAAAGACGGATTCGGCACAGCCATTGCGATTATCCCCCATCTGGTCGGCATGCTGGTGGCGATCAGTGTCTTCCGCGCTTCGGGTGCGCTGGACTTCCTGATGGGCTTTGTAAGCCCTCTTGTACAAAGTCTTGGGATTCCTGCTGAAGTCCTCCCGCTCGGTCTCCTGCGCCCTCTGACGGGCACTGGATCACTTGCCTATACCACAGATCTGATCCGGGTCCACGGCCCGGACTCGTTGATAGGCATGATTGCTTCTACTATACAGGGCAGCACGGATACAACCTTATATGTACTGACTGTTTATTTCGGCGCTGTGGGGATCCGCAACGGCCGTTATGCCCTTAAGGTGGGCCTGTTCTCAGATGTCGTCGGCTTTATCGCAGCTATTGCGGTATGTCTGCTGGTATTCGGGTAAGGAAGGAGGAATGCATTTGTTTTTATTCATTTGATCCGGCATGCGGCTGACGTTATACGGGAAGAGTGGAAGCAGGAGCAGGAGCAGGACCGAAAAGATCTGGCTCGCAAACTGCTGATTTTATGTGGAGGGTTTATCCTGCTTCTCCTGATTGATTTCCTAGTGCTGAATGTAGGCCGGGAACACGCAGGAAGTGGCGTCCTGCAATACAATGCAGTGCTTGGGGTCATCGTGTTCTCAGGACTCTTAGCGCTTTTTGCCTGAAGGAAGATTCTAGCTGCCTTCATGGGATGCTTATACATATATGATCTGATTATGTTACATTATTACGCAGCCAACATTACCGGTAATGGTCTGGATGATTTCGGACGTGGCTTAAACAGCATGTTCAGTTCATTCATGAATCTGATTGTTGTCGGTGCGGCACTTTTATTAGACTGAGCTGTTCCGCTGGAAGAGCCGGACGATACGATATTTTAGTGAATGGGCACTGCTGTACATTGATAAGTTAAAGGGAGCATGGAGCAAAGTGGAACTTATTATTTTTCTATTGGCCTGTTACATACTCGGTTTACTGTATCTGCTCCATTTCGGGAAAGATGTTTTTGAGACAGCGTGGAATTTGGACCGCCGCGTCCTGATTCGCAATTTACTGCTGTTCTTTGGAGTATTTTGCCTGCTTCTCGTTATTGGCTTTCTCGTTTTGAATGTAAACCGGAAGCTTGCGGGAGGGGACTCGATTTTATTTTTGAATATTTTTTGCGGAGCTGTTGTACTTGCCATCCTGCTAGGCATCTTTGCCGGCCGGTATGTTTTCGCAGGGATTATATCTATTTTGTATGTGTTTGATCTTGTTCAGTTTCATCAATTCCTTGCAGCCATTACCGGAGACTCTTCAAAGGACAGCGGTATCGGTTACGGATATCTCTTTACTTTGTTTATAAATCTGGCTGGTTTTGCCGCAGCTGTTTTTATAGATCATATTGTCCAGCGGAGAACCAAGGCTTAAGGTTACATAAGGATTTGAAGCTGTATGTTGATATGGGGGTTGTACACCCATGCTGGCGCTATGTTTAAATGACTATTTAACCCGCACTAACCCGCACTAACCCGCACTAATCCGCTCTTAAGACTACTCCAATTAGTACCCGAACCACCGCTGACCAACGGGGTACATGCAAAATGTTGTAAGGACTACAACTCACATACAGTGAAAAGCCGGTTTGCGGGAGGATTGTTGTATGTAGTACAAGAATTTTTTCATCTTTCTCCTAAAAGGAGGGGAAATGATACCTTTTATACAACAATCTTCGATTAAGGCCGATATCTCGAAGGAAATGTTGTATTTCGTGCAGGATTTAGACTGCGAGATAATGGTACAGGCAACGCAGCCACCCGGAAGCTCAAATAATCATCGAAGCTGGCTCTAAGCTGATATTTTAAGTTCAGCTTATCTCTGCTTCTCTGCTTTCTTAACGTTTGTTCCAAGCGCTGCGCAGCAGCCGCTTTGCCTTACAGTCCTCACCTATCACCCCGGGGTGAGGAGTAGTTGTTTCATTCTTTGATGTAGTTGGCAGCCTGGCGCAGGCGGAGTAACGGCCAGGAAGTTTGGAACAGGAGGAGCGTCAGCGACGGCGGCCGCTTTGCCTTACAGTCCTCACCTATCACCCCGGGGTGAGGAGTAGTTGTTTCATTCTTTGATGTAGTTGGCAGCCTGGCGCAGGCGGAGTAACGGCCAGGAAGTTTGGAACAGGAGGAGCGTCAGCGACCGCCTTTAAAGTTGGATTTCAACTGCCGCATGGCAGTAGAGTCAAGGAATTCCAACTTTAACAGCGGCCGGAAGTCCAAACATTCCCCGGAGTTACGATTAGTCCGCGCCCGCTTTTGCCCTCGCGTCCCGCGTCTGCTTCCGCGCCCCTCGCCGGCTTTTGCCCTCGCGTCCCGCGTCTGTCCCCAAGCCCGCGCCCGCTTTTGCCCTCACGTTCCCCGCGCTCTCAGGCCACGCCACGAGCCCCAAAGATTTTAACAACCGGCCATCACCCCGCACCTCCCCACTTCATATGCTATTTCAGCAATACGGAGGAAGGAGGGCAAGGGATGGAATACAAAGGCTTTATTCTTCATCATTCCCGCTGTCCGTCCATTAACGGCAAGGGCTTTGACTTCTGGGTCGGGCTGGAAGGGGGGATCTACGCTGCGCCGCTGCTGACAGATCCCGAACATATTCATATCTGCCTGGAAGGCAACTACGGTGAAGCGGATGAGCTTCCCGGCTTACCGGAACGCCAGCAGCAGCTATTTGCGGCAGGTAAACTCATTTTGGAGCTGGCAGGGCGCTATCAAATTGCGCCATTACTCGTTGAACCGCATAGCAAAACTTGTCCGGGAGCATTTTTTCCATGGAATGATCTTGTGATTTATCCCTCCGATGGTTATCATTAACCTGAGGTGAGTAGTCGAAAATGGAAAGATTACAGAAAATTTTGGCGCAAGCAGGAGTTGCGTCCAGACGCAAATGTGAAGAAATGATTTTGGCCGGTAAAGTGGAAGTCAACGGGGAACTCGTAACTACGCTTGGCACGAAGGTGGACCCCGCAACAGATATTATTAAGGTCTCCGGTAGACTGATCCGGGGCGAGAACAAAATCTACATCATGTTCAACAAGCCCAAGGGTGTAATTACAAGCGCATCCGATGACAAGGGCCGCAAGGTGGTAACCGATTACCTGAAAGGCATTACAGAGCGCGTATACCCTGTAGGCCGTCTGGATTATGATACGGAGGGGCTGCTGCTGCTGACGAATGACGGTGAGTTTGCCAATCTGCTCACGCATCCGAAGCATCATGTGCCGAAGACGTATCTGGCGACGGTCAAGGGTGTACCGCACGGCACGGCGCTGGACAAGCTGAAGGCCGGAATTAAGCTGGAAGACGGCATGACGGCTCCGGCGGAAGTTGAATACAAAGATGTCGATGAAGCGAATAAGGAAACGGTCATCAGCATTACCATTCATGAAGGCCGTAACCGTCAGGTACGGCGGATGTTTGAAGCAATTGCCCATCCGGTGATCCGCCTGAAACGGATTTCGTTCGGAGATATCCTGCTCCAGAATCTCAAACGCGGTTCCTACCGTCATTTGACTAAGGATGAAATCAATCATCTGCAGCAAATAGCCAAGGCCGGGGCGCTAAGAGAGAATACGACACGCAAAGACACATAAAGTTCACAATTCCCCCTCCTAAAACTGTGACAATATTCGTTATAATGTTCATAGGATGTTCACACCTAACAACTAAAGTAATGAGTTGCGTCACAGAAGGGGGCACCCTCGTATGGGCAAAGCCAGAAAGCCAATACAAATCGTGATACTATTTCTAATCCTTTTGCTCGGGGGTTATGCAATCGGTTCCTCCGTGTTCGGAGGGGATGGCAAACCCAAGGAAGGCGGGAGAGCGCCGGACTTTGAACTGCTTGGGCTGGACGGCGTGACCCATACGCTGGAGGAGTACAAAGGAAAGTCGGTTGTGCTTAACTTCTGGGGCTCCTGGTGTGCTCCTTGTGTGAAGGAGATGCCTGCCCTGCAGGCACAGTGGGAGAAGTGGAAAGACCAGGGAGTAGTGGTTGTAGGCGTTAATGTAGGCGAGGATCAGATGACAGTGGACAATTTCGTGAAGCTCGTGGATATTGATTTCCCAGTTGTGATGGATACGGGGCGTGATGCCGTCCGCAGTTACGGGGTTTCCCCGCTGCCTACCACCTTCTTCATTAATACGAAGGGCAAGGTGGACAGCATTCATATCGGCCAGTTGGATTTGAGCTCGCTTGACGAGCAAATCGGGAAGCTGGTGGGAGAATGAAGGAGCACATGCCGCTGATCAGCAATACCAAATGCGAATGCGGTCACCAGAATCCTGTGGGGACTGTTCTCTGTGAAGCCTGCGGCAAGCCGCTGGATGAGAAGGAATGGAATTCTTCAGAGAATCTGGAGATGCGTTACGATGGGGTAGCCCGCCGTTCACAGCGCGTAGGTCCCGGAGTGATCGACAGGGTCTGGAACTTTTTTTCCTCGGTCAAAATCGCCATCTATCTCATTGTGCTGACACTGCTGGGCGCTATGCTGGGTACGATTTTTCCGCAAGAGAGCACTTTTCTGAATATTGACGCTTCAACATATTATCAAGAAACGTACGGAACAGCCGGGAATATATATTATAGACTCGGCCTTTCGCATACCTATGAATCCTGGTGGTTTGTGACGCTGCTCGTAATGATCGGAGCTTCTCTGGTCATCTGCAGCCTGGACCGTGTGCTTCCGCTGTACAAGGCATTAACCCGGCAAAAGATCCGCAAGCACCGCCAGTTTCTGACCCGTCAGAAGCTGACGCTCGTAACGCAAGTGGAAGAGGAGCCGGAGGTGTGGGTGGCGCGCATCGTCCAGCCGCTCAGGAAGAAAGGTTACCGCGTCCGGACGGAGGGCGGCGCTTTATTGGCCGAGAAACACCGTTTCAGCCGCTGGGGACCTTATGTAATACATATCGGTCTGATTATTTTCTTGCTCGCCGTGCTGGCGAGAGGGCTTCCGGGACTGAATATGGACCAGCATCTTGCTTTTCCGCAAGGGGAGACCGTCAAAATACCGGACACCAGCCTCTACCTTAAGAATGAGAAGTTCACCGTAGAATTCTACACGGAAGAAGAGATGCCTGAGGAGTTCCGCGGAACCAAGGTGCTTCCCAAGCTCTACGAGACCCGGGCGGTTCTCTATGAATGTACTGCCGATTGCACGGACCCGTCTAAGGAGCCGCAGCTTACGGAAGTGGCCCGGCATGACATTCAGGTGAATTCACCGCTCAGCTACCAAGGATTGAAAGCGTATCAGTTTGATTATGACCTGACCCCTGTGCTGCGTTCTGTGCAGCCCGGGCTGACGAATTCGTCCACTGGCGAGATTTACGGCAAGTTTGAACTGGATATGAAGAATCCGCAGCGCAGCTTCCAGGCAGGTCCATATACGCTGGAGCTGAAAGAGAAATATATGGATTTCGGACTGAGCGATGAAGGCCAGCCGGTGTCCAAATCGCCGTATCCGAATGCCCCTGCATTCCTCTTCCTTATTAAAGGGCCGGAGCTTCCGGCCGGGGGGCAGCAGTATTTCTATTTTCCGAAGCAGATTGACAAGGAGCAATTCCAGCAGTCAGCCATCAACGACAAGCTCGGCGGCAGCGGGCGGTTTCTGGAGCTTGAGGTCGGCAGCATGAGTGATGTTGACTTCTCGGAATCCACCACCTATCTCAATGTGCGGGTCGACCGGGCAATGCCATTTGTCTGGGTTGGTGCGGGTATTATCATGCTGGGGCTGATACTCGGCTTCTACTGGCAGCATAGACGCATCTGGTTGACCGTCGACGGCGGGGAACTGGTGTTAGGAGGCCATACGAACAAGAACTGGTTCGGCTTCCGCCGTGAGATCGTTTCTATTCTCCAGAAGATAGACATGACAGTCGATGAAAAATCATTGGACAACGGAGGAGGCCTGGCATGAGCTTGCTCGATTTCAGCAGTGACGTCTTTATTGCCGCATTCTTTTTATACAGCGGAGCATTCATGTTGTTCACCATCGCCATTATGGGCCGCAGATGGTCCGGCAGGAAGCCGGAGGAGCATACCGCACGCTGGGGGAGAATCGCTTTTATCGCCTCCTCGCTCGGACTGCTGTGCCATCTGGCATACTTCATTACACGCTGGATGGGATCGGGGCATATTCCGGTAAGTAACATGTATGAGTTCATGACTTTTTTATCGATGATGGTAATGGTTGCATTTACTGTGATCTTTGCGATTTACCGCAAAATTATTCTCGGTGTCTTCGCGGTTCCGATCTCGATTATTGTGATGGCGTATGCAGCGGTATTTCCGCAGGAAGTACAGCCGCTGATCCCCTCGCTGAAATCCATCTACCTGAACATTCATGTTACGCTGGCAGCACTGGGGGAATCGTTCTTCGCTGTAGGCTTTGCCGCCGGGCTGATGTATCTCCTGCGGACGGTCGATTTCAACAGCAAGGAACGCAGTGACCGTAAGCAGCAGAGGCTTGTCGAATTTACTCTGTTCTCAATCATTGTTATAATTGGTTTTCTTGGATCTGTATTTGCATTCCGCGGTGCCGGCTATGAATCTGTTTTTGTCCGCACCAACGTTACGATTGACAGCCCCGGGCAGGGGGATAGTACAATAGAGAAAGTGAGTTATAAAATGCCACCCATTGTGGCACCTTACCATAGCGAAATTGAGAGCTTCCAGTCGTTTCTTGGCATAAAAGAACCGCTCTTCGAAGCTCCATCCTGGATGAATGGTGTCAATGCCGGGCGCAAGTTCAATACCGTTATCTGGTCACTGCTGTCCGGGCTGATTCTATATGGAATTCTCCGCCTGGCTGTCCGCAAACCGCTGGGTAAGGCGATTCATCCGGTACTCGACGGAATTGATGAGAATGACCTTGATGAAATAACGTACAGGGCGATCGCCATCGGTTTCCCGATCTTTACACTGGGGGCTTTGATTTTTGCAATGATATGGGCTCAAGTGGCCTGGGGCAGGTTCTGGGGATGGGACCCTAAGGAAGTGTGGGCACTCGTCACCTGGTTGTTCTACAGTGCTTATCTCCATTTGCGGCTGGCCCGCGGATGGCAGGGACGCAAGTCCGCTTGGCTCGCTGTACTCGGCTTTCTGATCGTAATGTTTACCCTGGTTGGCGTTAATCTTGTGATCGCCGGACTTCACTCTTATGCGGGGACAGACTGAGTAGACTATATTCTCTGGCACGCACAAGATTTAGGGTAACGTTCTACTGTATTTGATGAAGGGGTTGTTGTGTAAATGGCAGAGCACTTGAATAGAATTCTGGTGGTGGACGACGAAGAACGCATCCGCCGCCTGCTCAAAATGTATCTTGAAAAAGAAGGTTATGAAATTGACGAGGCAGAAGATGGAGAAATTGCTCTGCGCAAAGCAACAGCCAATGACTACGGTCTGATATTGCTGGATGTTATGCTGCCGGGCATCGACGGGATTGAAGTGCTGACCAGACTCAGAGGAGTCAAATCTACACCGGTCCTGATGCTTACTGCCAAGGGTGAAGAGATTAACCGGGTTCAAGGGTTTGAAATGGGCGCAGATGACTATGTCGTTAAGCCGTTTAGCCCGCGTGAAGTGATTTACCGGGTGAAGGCGATAATGCGCCGTTCTTCCGCAACTGCTTTTTTGTCCAAAGAGAGCAATTCAAGCAACAATATCGTGTTTCCTTTTCTTATTATTGAGCATGATGCACACCGCGTAACTGCCGGCGGCCAGGAGGTAAGTCTGACCCCTAAGGAATATGAGCTGCTGCATTATTTGGCGATCTCACCGGATAAGGTATTCTCGCGTGAGGAACTGCTCAAGGATGTGTGGAATTACGAGTTCTTCGGAGATCTGCGTACCGTGGATACCCATGTCAAGCGTCTTCGCGAGAAACTGAATAAGGTGTCCCCGGAATCGGCGGCTATGATCACTACCGTATGGGGAGTCGGCTATAAGCTTGAGGTGCCTAAATAAGTGAACTTCTGGAGAAGTCTTGTCGGTAAGCTGTGGATCACGATCATCTGTCTGGTTGCTGTCGTGCTCATTACGCTGGGGCTGTTTCTGTTACCCTACATCGACAGTAATTTCGCCAATTCCGGGGCGATCAAGCGTTTATTTATGTATACCTGTATGATCGGGTTTTCCTTAACGACATTCTTTGCCTTATTCCTGTTTACGAAGATTACCCAGCCGATGCAGCAGGTGATTGAGGCGGCCAATGATATCCGCCGCGGCGAATACGGGACGAGACTGACGCTGGTCACCAGCGATGAGATCGGCCAATTGGCGACATCCTTCAATCACATGGCAGAAGAGCTGGAAGAGAATATACGCAGTCTGAATAATGAAAAAGGGCATTTGTCCAGCGTCCTGCGCAGTATGAGCGATGCGGTGATCACCTTCGATATTGAGGGGCAGATTATCCTCACCAATCCGCATGGCCAGACGCTGCTGGAAACCTGGAGTGACCTTACCTGGGAGCAGGAAGAGGATAGCGGGCTGTATCCGCAGGCTGGACCTGCCCGTGATGTGCCTCCGCCGCTGCGGCCACTGTTCTTCAGTACGCTCAGCGTAGGAGGCGATCAACGCTCTAATATCCATGTCCGGCACGGTGTATGGTCTGTGCATATGGCACCCTTATATTCCGAGGATAATCTTCGCGGGGCGGTAGCGGTGCTGCGCGATGTGACGGAGGAAGTGCGGCTGGAGAAAATGCGCCGCGATTTCGTCGCCAATGTCTCGCATGAGATCCGCACACCACTCTCGATGATGCAAGGCTACAGCGAGGCGCTGCTGGATGGAATGGCCTCCTCCCCGGAGGAGAGCAGCGAGCTGGTCCAGGTGATCCACGACGAATCGCTCCGTATGGGCCGGCTGGTAAAGGATCTGCTCGATCTGGCCCGCATGGAAGCGGGGCATACGGATATGCTGAAGGCGCAAGTGGATGCAGGGGAACTGCTGGAACGGGTGTACCGCAAATTTTCGGTCAGAGCCAAGGAGCGGGATATTATTCTTGAGCTAAAGAGACCGGATACCGAATTGCTCCTTAAGGCTGCCGATGAAGACAAGCTGGAGCAGGTGCTCACCAATCTGCTCGACAATGCCTTCCGCCACACTCCGGCCGATAAACTGATATCCATTCGGGCGGATTCCACCGTGCTGGAAGGCCGGAGGATTCTGGAGATTGAGATCAGAGACCAAGGTGTTGGCATAACACCTGAGGATCTGCCGTATATCTTCGAGCGCTTTTACAAAGCCGACAAAGCACGTGTAAGGGGAGAATCGGGTGGAACCGGTCTGGGACTAGCGATTGTGAAGAACATCGTCGAGTCGCATCATGGGAGTATCCACGCCTCCAGCAAGCTTGGAGAAGGCACCGCTTTTACCCTGCGGCTTCCTGTCGAAAAACAGTAAATCCGGACAATGCATGACAGCGCCTCTGACAGCAGAGGTGCTTTTTGTTGAAACCACCACATTAATCTTGTTCAACGTGGAACATATCATAGAAGCTGAGGCTTGCAGGAGGCTGTGCATAATGATCTTATCCTTGGACCAAGGTACCACCAGTTCACGCGCGATCCTCTTTGATGAGGAGGCGGGAATGATCGCGCAAGGGCAGTATGAGATTAGACAATCCTTTCCCCGGCCGGGCTGGGTAGAGCATGATCCGGAGCAAATTTGGGAGAGTCAGCTTGCTGCGGCCAGAGACGCTATTGCGGCAAGCTCCGCCCCTGCTGATAATATTACGGCCATCGGCATTACCAATCAGCGCGAGACTGCACTGATCTGGGACAAGGCTACCGGAACGCCGGTCTATCCGGCGATCGTCTGGCAGGACCGCCGGACTGCGGAGCAGTGTGAGGCGCTTAAGGCACAGGGAATGGCCGGAGAGATCGCTGAGAAGACGGGTCTTGTCATCGATGCGTATTTCTCGGCAACGAAGCTGGCCTGGATTCTGGACCATGTGCCGGGGGCCAGAGAGCGGGCGGACCGGGGGGAGCTGCTGGCCGGAACCATAGACAGCTGGCTGATCTGGAAGCTTACAGGAGGCGCTGTGCATGCTACGGATGTTACCAATGCTTCACGTACCATGCTCTACAATTTGCATGAGCGTAAATGGGATGACGGCCTAATCGAAGCGCTGCGCATTCCGCCCTCGATTCTGCCTGAAGTGAGGATGTCAGGCGGGGACTTCGGAGCTGCAGACAAGCAGTGGTTCGGTGTAGACATCCCCATCCGTTCTGTGCTTGGGGACCAGCAGGCGGCATTGTTCGGTCATACCTGCCTGGAGGCAGGCAGCGCCAAGAACACCTACGGCACAGGCTGTTTCATTCTGATGAACACAGGCACTGAGGCAGTGACTTCGAGTCATGGCCTGTTGACCACGGTAGCCTGGGGCATGGGAGACGAACTCTATTATGCCCTTGAGGGCAGTGTGTTCGTGGCTGGAGCAGCGGTACAATGGCTGCAGGAGGGCTTGGGGCTGATCGTAGCTCCGGCCGACTCGGAAGAGAAGGCGAGTGAGGTGGAGGACAGTGAGGGGGTTGTGGTCGTGCCGGCCTTTACCGGCCTTGGTGCACCCTACTGGGATATGTATGCCAGGGGTGCCGTGTTCGGACTGACCCGGGGAACGACTGCCGGACATCTGGTCCGCGCAACGCTGGAGTCGCTGGCCTTTCAATCCCGCGATGTCATCGGGGCGATGGAAAAAGACGCAGGCATGCCGCTCAGCGGACTGAGAGTGGATGGAGGCGCCGTGCGTAATAATCTGCTGATGCAGTTCCAGGCGGACATTCTTGGGAGCGACGTAACCCGCACAACGTATGCGGAGACCACAGCGCTCGGCGCTGCGCTGCTGGCAGGACTCACCTCCGGCATATGGACCCGGGAGCAGCTGGAGAGCTTCAATAAGGCCGAGAAGGTATTCTCGCCGCAGATGGAGACGGAAGAGCGTGAGCGCCGTTACAACGCCTGGCAGGACGCGGTGTCCCGGACAATGGGCTGGGAGAAGCATGAAGGACAGAGGTAAGGAGAACAGCTGTTGATATGACAGGCTGCGCTTACCGAATGAATCGGATAAATTCACCTCAGGCAGGATGAACGCTGCAGGTTCTGTCTGGGGAGAGTCGAGCCCTGATGTATACATAAAGAAACAGCCCGCTGGCAGGAGTTCTGCTGCGGGCTGTTTGGATATTAACAAGAAACTATAAGTTCAACAGCTAAGATTAATACTCCATTACAAAAGCGACGTTCTGCCATCCGGCGCCTACTGTCCAGAACAGGACCTTATCTCCGCGTTCCAGCTGTCCGGTAGTCACTGCTTTGTGCAGGGCGATAAACGGGCTGCTGGTGGAGGTGTAGCCGAATTCATCCCCGATGTAGACGGCTGCATCAGCGTCAATTCCGGTTTTGCCGGAAACGGCCTTGATGTTCGGAAGTGACAACTGCGAGAAGCAGGCGGCCTTGATGGATTCAGGTGCGATTCCGTTATTGCTGAGCAGGGTGTTGATCGATTCTGAAGCAGCATCCACACAGATGGAATCATCGAACGGGATGAACTTCACATTGAATTCTCCGGCAGCCACACCTGTACGTCCGAGATTAGCTAAACCTTCCGCCGGGAACAGCGAGTTGCCGTAGACGCAGGTATCGGTCTGATAGATCGAATCGATGAAGCCTACCGAATTCTCGTCACGCTCCAGAATGAGCGCGGCAGCTGCATCGCCGAAGTTGGCGTAATATACCGGGTCATTCTTGTTCGCATGCGGGGCAACGTAGTCAGAACCGATGACAAGTGCACGGCGGATTCTCGGGTTCGCCATCATTTGACGGCTGACCTGTTCAACCGAAGCGGTCATTCCTGCACAGTTGGCATTACTGTCGATACAGATCGTATGCGATGCACCATTAATCAGGCGGTGAATCATCAATGAGTTCGTTGGGAAAATATATTCAGGAGTCTGGCTTGCATAAGCGATCAGGTCAATGTCTGCGCCGGTCAGGCCGGTCTTGTCCAGTACATTGCTTGCGGCTTCAAAAGCCATCGTCAGGGAGTTCTCATCCTTGCTGTCGATACTGTAGCGGTTTTCACGGCCAAGAGCAGCCAGCAGGCCACGGATATCAATTCCCTTCTCATCGAAGTGCTGAATGAAAAAGTCATTGCCGATGCTTTTGCTTGGATGATAGATATCAATGTCCTTAATGCGAATCCCTGCCATAGTAAACCTCCTAAAAGTTTTGTAGCCCGTAAGCATACACTTAGTTTCGTGAGCGAATCTTGCGTTTCAAACCGCTAATAATGGTTTAAAAATAAGTTAACTTAAGCTTGTACCGTGGATGTGATTTCCAGGTTTTCGAGTCCTGCTTTGCGGCCCAGACGCGCCAGCTGCATTTTGAGAATAGGGTTATTCTCAAGGGTAAGGCTCACTTTTTGGAAACCGTCTGCCTTGAACATGATGAAGCAGCCTTCGAGCAACGGCACAACATCAGGAGCGGTTACATTAAGCTTGCGGCAATCGATATCCAGTGCATATTCGGACGGGTTGATCGGATTGATGGTCTGCTGATAGGCTTGTATCGATTTAAGACCGTCCTCGTTCGAGAAGGTTCCTTCCAGATCGATGTTAATTACTTTCTTCGCAGTGTCCGTCTTCAAAATAAATTGTCCCATGTTCATCTCTCCCATAATTTTAATTGCATGATTATTCAGAGTGACCTGATGATTCATCATGTTAATATCCCGAAAAACTACGTTCCTACGACTAAATTCGACAAAGTAAACTTGGTTTTGGGATATTTTGCCTTCATTATAACCAGAACTTTCTTAAATACGCAATACAAAAGTCGAATGATGTAATATTATGCTATTAATTAACGAATTTCTTCCAGCGTCTCCAGCAGAACATTGAACGCCGAGATTACTCTGGGTGCGCCGATACAAGGTGTCAGGTGTAGCAGGATACCTTTGATTTGATCTACGGTCATCCCCACGCGGAGCGCCATTACATAGTGAACACCCAACTGCTCAAATTGTCCCATGGTGATCAAAGAAGAGATGACAGCAATTTCTTTCCAGTCAGAACCGATGGTGGTCCGCTGAAAAATATCACCGTATGCATTGCCCATGATATACTCGGCTAATTCGGGAAAATGCTCTTTAATAGGAGCTAGGGCTTTGGCCCCATAGTCCCCGGAAAGATTGGTGAAATGATCCAGTCCGCTGTCTACGTTCATATTCACTTGTTTGCCTCCTGATAGTAAGTTAGAGAATCTGTAAGATACAGCCTAGTTGAGATCCAGTGTACGGTGGGCCGTAGGAGGCACTTCGTCACGGTCGGTCAACAGCTCAATAACGGCTACGCGGTTAAGTTCAACTGCTTGGCTGATTGCAGACGCAAACTCCTCTTGCGTCTCCGCGCGGAAGCCGGTGGCTCCCAGGGACTCAGCAAACTTCACTGCATCCAGAGGGACTTCGAAAAGCGTTCCATCGATACGGCCGGTTGTTTTTTCCATACCCTTAAGTGCCATATCCAGCTGCATATTGTTCACAACAATGAAAATAACCGGGATATTCTTGCAAACCGCTGTGTTAATTTCAGTTCCGAGCATCATGAAACAGCCGTCACCGGTAATGCAGAAGACCGTCTCTTCCGGCGAAGCAGCCTTGGCACCGATGGCCATGCCGATTGAATTCCCCATGCAGGCGAAGTAGGCATCAAATACAAAGCTCCCCGGTTTCTTCACGTTGAACCATTTGACCGCATTGAAGCCGTGGCTGCCGTCATCAACAAACACGCTGCTGTTGTATGGAATCAAATCGCTCATCGTGCTCATTACCGAAGCCAGCGAGAGCTTGGACAGCACAGGCAGTTCTTCAGTATAGTGATTGGAGATCTCTATTTCACGTCTGGTTATGGTGGACGGATCAATCTTGCTGAGATACAGCTCCAAGTTGTCACGCAAATCGCCGCCGACGGAAAGGGTACGGGAAGTCAATATTTTACCGACAAAGGTTGGATCCACATCAAACTGGATCAGCTGTTCCGGATGATTCTCCCTCTTAAGATTGCATATGGTCATATCGCTCAGACGCGAACCAAGCACGATAAACAGATCACTGTTGTTCAACATCTCATCCCCGTGCGTACATCCGCCAACGCCCACAGGACCGTGATAGAGCGGGTGATCCGCAGCAATGGCTCCTTTACCACCGGGAGAGGTTACTACAGGTATGTTGAAGGTCTCGGCCAATTGAACCAGTTCCTTGTGCGCACCGGAGCGGTTAACCCCTTTACCCGCAATGATCAGAGGTCTGCTGGAAGCATTGATCGCTGAAATGACCCGTTCGTAGTTGGCGTAGCTGACGAGCCTTTCCCGCTGCGGAAGGACAATCCGGCATTCTTCAAGGCGCTCGGTCTGAACATCAAACGGAATACATAAATGAACAGGTCCTTTCTTGTCACCAAGGGCGATAGACAGGGCATGATTGAAAATCGTACCGAAATGGTCGCCGCGTTCAACTAGCTTGCTGAAAAGAGTGGCCGGTCTGAACATGTCCGCCAAATCGGCGAGATAGGATGTGGAATCCTGACACTGGGGAATCCCCAGCTCTTTAATGGATTGATGACCGGTAATGAAGAGCACCGGGAGATTGTTGGCTTTGGCGTGTGCTGCTGCGGTTAGCAGGTTCGTTCCGCCTGGACCGGAGGTGCCGAAGGCTACCCCGAGACTGCCTGTTTTCAGTGCATAGCCGCCTGCTGCGAAGCCGGAGCTGGACTCATGCCGGCCGGGAATAAACTCAATGCCACAGTCAACAAGTTTGAGAGCTATAGGACAAATGGACTTGCCAATAATACCAAAAGAATGTGTTACCCCAAGATCGCGTAATGCTTCCGCCATATAATCTGCAACTGTCTTCAGAACATCCACCCCACAAGTTGTTTTTTGATTGTATGCTAGCAATAGAAAACCTGTACTCGAAATAGGAGCACAGGCCTGTTGCACGAATCACTATTACTGAACGCGGATTCCCGGACGTTCATAGTTTTTCAGCAACCTGGCTGTCATGATCTCACCGGATAAGTGAGACTGTAGATCCATGGCTTTGCGTCATTCCCTTTCGGTGAATTTTGCCTCATATGTTGTTATCAATACAGCGAAGGATAATTTTCCTTTACAATATATTCCTCGCTCGCCTTTTGTCAATAAGCCCTTTGCAGCAAAACGCGAAATTTGGCGAATATTCAGATGTAATAGGAGATGAAATATTAGATATTCAAACTTTTGAAAATGGATGCGTCTGGAAGACCAAAGTCTTATAATGCAAATGCAGAAAAAGAGCAGAATTTAATCAGCATAAGCCATAAGCCTCATAACATTAGAGGAACCTCATGAAACCATTCATATGTATTAGAATTATAGG
Organism: Paenibacillus sp. IHB B 3415; assembly: GCF_000802655.2. Lineage (NCBI taxonomy): Bacteria > Bacillati > Bacillota > Bacilli > Caryophanales > Paenibacillaceae > Paenibacillus > Paenibacillus sp. IHB B 3415. Next base: position 58,338 of record NZ_JUEI01000041.1, read on the forward strand.
CTGGGAGAACCCGGGAATAGGTCTTAAGAAATGGGTAATTGAAATTTAAAATAATGTTAGTTTATTAGTAATAAAGAATTAGCAGTAAAGAAGTGCAAAGGCGTTTTTTTAGGGTTATGCACTATTTTAACACTTTGTGAATATTACATTACAATCTTCTTTTTTCATGCCAAAAAGAGACCATTCCCGCAGACTGCTCTGCGGAAAAGGTCTCTTTGGGCTGCTGCTAGAATTTGAAAATATGGATTGTTTTTTGCAGCTGGAAGACAGATTGTGTCATTTTCTCGGTCTCTTCCGCTACGGACTGCAGGGCATGAATTTGTTCGTTCATCGCTGCGGATACCTCCTCGGTACCTGCTGCCGTCTCCTGGGTAATAGCCGAGATATTCTCGATCGCCCCGGAGATCTTGAGCGCACTCTCCAGCATCAGATCACTCTCTGCGGAGAAGGAGGAGATCTGCTCGGTTATGTATTGGACACTATGTACGATCTGCGCGAAAATATGTGCGGTTTCCGTAATCATCTCGTTCTGCACCTGAACAACCTCTTCATTAATAGCGATGTTATCGATAGCCTGCTTGATATCGGCCTCGATGCTGCGGACCAGCCCGAATACTTCCTTGGTGGAGGCGGTTGATTCTTCGGCAAGCTTGCGCACCTCCTGGGCTACAACTGCGAAACCGCGTCCGTGCTCGCCTGCGCGTGCAGCTTCAATCGAGGCGTTAAGCGACAAAAGATTGGTCTGTTCGGCAATTTCCGTGATGGTCTTGGTAATCATGGTAATTCCGCGGGCATTCTGTGAGAGCGCTTCGATCGTATCTGCTACTTTTTGTGTAGCCTGGATATTCTTCCGCATGCCTTCGGCTTGAGTGTCCACGGACTGGCGTCCCTTTTCAACCAGCTCCAGCGTATGGGTAGAGCGTTTATTCATTTCCTTGGTAGAGTTCGTATAATTGGAGACTTTGGTTTCGATATCTTTGATCGATTCCGTCATGTCGGCAATATCCACCGAGATTTCATTCGCACCCAGGGCAAGTTCGTTGGAAGAGGAGGCTACTTGTGCCATTACGATCTTCAGGTTCTGGTTCTTGTCCTCAATACCCCGGCTGGCATCCATAACCTGGCGGGTAAGCTGTGAAACGTCGGTTAAGATCTTCTTCAATTTATCGATCATAGTGTTGAAGGAGCGGCTGATGTCGCCCATTGATCCGTTCTCGTCTGCACGGCTGGTGAAGTCGCCTTTGGCGATCGTATGCGTCACATTGGAGATATCCTCAAATGAAGATGTAAGCGTTCTCTCAATGAAGCGCGCAAGCGGGTAGGTCAGTGCAGCCAATACCGCAATTAGAATAATACCGATAATCACCTTTCCCATTGCAATGAGCGTAATTAACACAGGGACAGCGAATAAAGCGGCAACCAGGTAACATCCGGCAACGATTCTTTGTTTTAACGGCAGCTTGTTCATCCAGTCCATAGACTATAGTTCCCCCTAGAAATAAATATTGTGCATTGTAATATTATAGGGGATTAAAGCGTAATCGGTCTATTGTAAGAACTGACATAAAACTTCTTTCCGGGCTGCTCCAAAAAAGTATGTTTACACATTGTCTTCATATAATGCAGCCGCTTCCCGCAGAGTGGCGGCAACATTGTCTGCAAGCTCCGCCGGAGCGGTAACTCTAATGCCCGGGCTTAGGGATAAGATGATCCGGCAGGCAGACTCCGGCGTATTGAATTCGGCTTCGACTGAGTGCCAGCCGGGTGAGGCTGAATGCTCCTGGAATAGTACGGAAACATAACGTTCTTGTTTAAGATCCTTCATTATATTGTCCTTCACGAGCAGCTTGGCAGGATAGCGGGGCAATGCAGATTTGAATGCCATGGTAGAAGCTTCCCAGTATTGCGCCAGATTGAAATCTTGAGGTCTGCTAAAATATTCATCCGTGACTTCAGCACTACTTATTCTGGATACCCGGTAGGTCCGCATTTCACCGCCTGTTTCGGCCACGGTATACCAGACACCACGTTTAGCTACGAGTCCAAAGGGTGAAATCAGCCGCTCTGATCTCTCCTCCCCGCGCATGTAACTGATTTTCACTTTACGGTCTTCCCATATAGCCTCCTGTAATGCAGTTAGACTGGGATAGGTTTCACCCGACGGATGCCAGCCCGCGCCATCAATATGAATACGCTCATTAAGAAGACTGAAGGCAGCAGCGGGCTGTCTTGCACCAGCAGCCTGCAGCTTACGGACAGCGGAAGAGAACTCCTCCTGAATCCCCAGTGCCTGCAGAATTGCCGGGTCTGCCGGCAGCAGCAGTGCACCAATCTCTTTGGGGTTCATACCTGTCAGGGAGGTCCGGTAACCCTCAGCCAGCCTCCAGCCTCCCTCACGGCCGCGTTCTGCCAGCACGGGAATGCCGGAGATGCTCAGTGACTCCATATCCCGGAAGATGGTCCGTTCGGAAACCTCCAGCGTTTGTGCCAGCTCGCGGGAGCTTATTTTACCGCGGCTTTGCAGCAGCAGCAGAATGGATAATAAACGGTCTGCTCTCATGGATGAAGGCCTCCTGGTTATAATGAAATTTTTCCCGATTATTCAAGAACGGCAAAGCCGTTTCCGCTTAAGCAGAACATATTTTAAGTTTATCATATATATATGTCAGTTGATGTCATATATAAGAGTTAATATTAATAAAGAGAGCCGGTTGGTGCAAGATAGCTTCTAGATAACTTCATGATCATCTGATGAAAGCTGAGAGGAGCGGATATAATGACAGATTTACAGGGGAAAGTTGCATTAGTTACAGGCGGGAGCAGGGGAGCGGGCAGAGGCATTGCCCTGGAGCTGGCCCGGGCAGGAGCGTATGTGTATTTTACGGGAAGAAACGCCGGTTCAATGCAGGAAGGGGGCGAACGGACACTTGCCGGTGTACTCAGTGAGATTCACAGCTTCGGCGGAGAAGGCGCGTATATCCGCTGTGACCACACCAATGACGCGGAGACGGAAGCTGTGATCCGGCAGATTGCCGCGGAGCAGGGCAAGCTTGATATTCTGGTCAATAATGTCTGGGGAGGCAATAATCTTCCGATTGAGAACAAGCCCTTCTGGGAGCTCCCGGCCGCTCATTGGGACCATATGTTTAATGCCGGAGTCAGGGCGCAGCTCATGACTAACTATTATGCTATTCCGCTGTTGCGCAGTGAAGGTGCAGGTGCTGGAACCGGGAAGCTAATCATTCATACCACCTTCTGGGACCAGTATAAATATGTAGGGAACTTCTATTATGATCTGTCCAAAAATGCGCTTGTGCGCATGGCCTACGGATTGTCCCTTGAGCTGGCTGCGGATGGGATCGCTGTGATTCCCTTATCGCCTGGCTGGATGCGTACAGAACTGGTGCTGGAGAGCATGAAGACGGATGAAGAGCACTGGCAGGAGGTAGAGGAGCTGCAGGCCAGTGAGTCTACAGCGTACATCGGCCGGGCTGCCGTGGCGCTCGCTGCTGATCCTGAGGTGATGCAGCTGACAGGCAGACCCCAGCAGGTGGGGAGTCTGGCGGAGAAATATGGGTATACAGACACAGACGGGCGGCGGGTCCCGGTATTTAACATTCCGGAGTAGCCCGTAAGCCGGAGGATGCAAAAACACTCTTTTGAAATGCCGGCACGGGCCGGCATTCCTCAAGAGTGTTTTTTGGTGCGCTTATATTGAACTCAGGTATTCCAAGAATATAAGCCCGCGTTCTTCAGTTACAGCAGAGTGATCTCTTCCGCAGTATTGATCTCCGGCAATCCGGCGAGCTTGACCAGTACATCCTGCGGAACAGCCTTGTCAGCAGTCAGCAGCATAATCGCAGCTCCGCCGACAATTTTACGGCCAACCTGCATGGAGGCGATGTTGACGTCGTTCTGGCCGAGCAGTGTACCGACGAGTCCGATGATACCCGGCTTATCGTTATGGGAAATGACGATCTGATGACCTTCCGGAGCGATATCTACCGGGAACTTGTTAACCTGCACAATCCGTTCGCCATAGCCTTGCAGCAGGGTTCCGGCAACCAGGCGTTCTTCGTCATGCTCAGCCTTGAGTGTAACAGTAATAAGGTTAGTGAAGCCCTTGGTCTTGGAAGCCTTGGTCACTACTACGTTAACATCACGCGTCTTTGCCAGGTGCATGGAGTTGACGATGTTAACATCCCCGGCAAAATGGCGGGAGAGCACGCCTTTGACAATATAGCGGGTCAGCGGCTGCGTATCCACGTCGGAGAGGTCACCGGCATATTCCACATGAATCTCGCGGATCGCTCCATCCGTAATCTGAGTCACGAAGCTGCCGAGCTTCTCGCCGAGGGTGAAGTAAGGCTGGAGCTTGTTCATTACACTAGGAGCAACCGGAGGGATGTTCACGGCGTTAATGAACGGTTCGTTGCGCAGAATATGCAGCACTTGCTCCGATACATCGATCGCAACATTCTCCTGGGCTTCAACAGTAGAAGCACCCAAATGCGGAGTCACGATAATCTTCGGATGCGAGAGGAACGGGTGATCCGCTTCCGGCGGCTCTTTCTCAAAGACGTCAAAGGCTGCACCGGCAACAATACCGCTGTCGATAGCTTCAACCAGCGCCATCTCATCAATTACACCGCCGCGGGCACAGTTGATGATGCGCATTCCTTTTTTCATGACTTCAAATTGCGGACGGGAGATCATGTGGCGGGTTTCCGGTGTCAGCGGTGTGTGAACAGTAATGAAGTCTGCTCCCCGGACGATGTCATCTACCGAAGCCAGCTTTACTTCCAGTTTCTCCGCACGGTCTGCAGTCAGGAAGGGGTCGTAGGCCAGAATATCCATTCCAAAAGCCTTGGCCCGTTTGGCCACTTCGCTGCCGATCCGTCCCATGCCGAGCACACCCAGCGTTTTGCCGCGCAGCTCTACGCCGAGGAAAGTCTTTTTGTCCCATACGCCGGAAATGGTCTTGGCATAGGCTTGAGGAATGTGACGGGCCAGAGCCATCATCATGGCAAAGGCATGCTCACAGGTGGTAATCGTATTTCCGTCCGGAGCATTAATGACCACTACACCGCGTTGTGTAGCTGCCTCCAGCTTAATATTGTCCACACCGACCCCGGCACGGCCAATCACTTTAAGATTAGTACCGGCTGCGATAATTTTCTCAGTCACGGTTGTCTGGCTGCGAACGAGTAAGCCGTCGTATTCGCCGATGATTGCAATAAGCTCGTCTTCACTAAGTCCTGTTTTTTTGTCCACAGTCACATCGCTTGCGTCCATCAATTGCTGAATGCCCAAATCACTGATCGGATCCGATACTAATACTTTAAACATGGTCTCTTGTCCTCCTTCAAATTGGAAAGCCTATTATATATGCCAAGGATTCCCTGGTGGGGTAATCCGCAGTACCAGATTCATACAAAAGAATGAAATTTGTCGGAACAACGGGGCAACGCGTTGTCGCATAAAAGAAAAGGCATGCAGAAGTGCTGATTCAGGCAGCGTATGGGCGGGTAGGCAGATTTAGAGAATCCGGGTACAAAAAAAACTCCCTACCCCATACTACTGCCGTAGTAAGGGACGAGAGTTCTCGTGGTACCACCCTAATTCACTGCAACGGTTAAGAAGCAGCCTCATTGGCCTGAATAGGCCACACTGGTAACGGAGGTGATCCGATTGTATCTACTCAAGGTTCAATACAATATCTCAGGAGCGCTAAAGATTTCCGTCTGCCACCGGTTTGCACCATCCACCGGCTCTCTGAAGACATCAGTAATCTTTGTTCCATCATCGGTTTTGCTTGATTAATTTTTCATAATGTAACATGGTGATGCCAAGTGTGTCAATAGGCTTCTTCTGCGGCGGGCCGCCTTGAAGTGAGCCCTGTTTTTCGTTATGATGCAATAACTGGTCCTACTCATAGAAGAAAGGGAGCTGAGGCATCGTTTCCTTGCCGTAATATTGCTCCCGCCATTTAATGAAGTCCTGCTCCTGCACAGCACCGGTAGAAATGAGCAGGCTGACCGACGACTGGATATCCCCAAGCTTCAGGGAACTGGCGGTTCCGGAATAGATCATATCGTCGATCTTGGCTGTAATATCCTGCGGGTCATAGCCGGCATAAATTCCGCGGTTCAGCATTATGTTTGCGATAGAAGCATTCTTGAGGAGCAAAGGCATCTTTTTCCACTGAATGAAAGTCAGTGTCTTCAGTTCCCCGGATGCATCGGGTATAGCAGAGTTGGCCTTGGCCCCCCACTTCAGCATAGAATCATAGAAGTTCTTCTGGGCCGTCAGTCCGAATTTCACAGCGCTGGCGGTGAAATTATCACTTCTCAACAGCTTGGCGGCTTCGGCTCCTGAAGATCCGGCAGTGACCTTCCCTGAAGCCTGTGAGAAGAGAGTCAGGCTCTTAAGGACGTTAAGCTGTGACTCATACAGCAGCGGCGAATTGGTGAAGAGGGAATCCTGCGTGACCTTGTCATACTGCTTGTCCGCCAGAATGCTGAGGTTCTTCAACGTTGCCGCGTTCTGCCGTGCATCTGTGCTGCGTGCAAGGCTGTCCACCTGATCGTTCCAGTTGCGCTTGAATTCCCGATAGGGCAAAAATACGTTATGATAGAACGTAACAAGATCCTGCTGCTGGTAGGAGCCGGAGAATTCCTCCGTAACTTCATGCCCGGCCAGCTGTGCATATTTGGCCTCCGTTTTGTCTGCTCCAACCTTTACTCCCGTAAAAAATGAGGCGAATGCGGATATTAGAAACAATATAAAACCTAGTGTGTACAACATTTGAGTGCGGGAGGTACGGCTGTTCATAATTAGTGCTCCTTCGTATAGGGAAATTATCTTATGTAAAAATATTAAAGAACAGGCAGGTTACGATGAAAAAATTCAAATTGGGTGAAATCAAAATCAAAAAGGCTGATCCTCAGCAGTTAACGGACAAGCTGCTGTTAATTAATCTGTATATTACTCAGGGCCTTACTCTATTTATCGGTTTGATATGGATATTATTACAGAAAAGAAATCCTATTCACATATTAAATTTTCCGGAGAATGCACATTTTGTGTTTTGGGGCCTTGGACTTGCTGCTGTTATGCTGGTTGTTGATTTCCTGCTGACCCATATTGTACCTGAGGACAGCATGGATGACGGAGGGATTAATGAGCTGCTGTTCGGCAACCGTCCTTTGTGGCATATTATTGTCATTGCGGCGATTGTCGCAGTATGCGAAGAGCTATTGTTCCGTGGTGCCATACAGCATTCACTGGGGCCATACTGGACGAGCATTCTCTTCGCTGTTATTCATGTGCGTTATCTGCGCCACTGGATTCCAACCGGCTGGGTATTTCTCAGCAGCTACGGTCTCGGCTACATCTATATCCATTCCGGCAGTCTATGGGCACCGATCCTGTGCCACTTCCTCATAGATTTGTTCTCAGGAATGGTGATTCGTTACAGGAGGGCATCATGAGCGAAGAACTAAGCCGGGTAAGGTCCCGCCAGAAACAGTATAAGGGCGGAGGACAGTCTCCTGTCAAAGAAAATAATGGAAATGGTTCTTCCGAATCAGCTGCCGGACAGCTGGAGGCTCCAGTCCCTGCTCCAGGAACTTTATCGAGAAAGGTCCGACATGCTGAGAAGCAGACTTCCAGGAAACCGAAGCGTGAAGTGGAGCAGCAGGAAGGAGAGGCAACTCCCTCCCGGGCGCAGAGTTATCCGTCAGAACGAATCCGTTTCAGCAAAATGTTTATTAACTCGCTGATCGTCATATTTGTAATGCTGCTCGCTTTTCTATTGTTCTGGGGAATAAAAGGAGCACCTCCGCTGCATGAGCTATGGCAATGATGTGGCTGCTGATTCTCTTGAGCGCTTGTGCTGGAGCGGCGGGGACTGCGGGTATAGTCATGGTTGCCGCAGCCTTCAAAAAACGCATTATTGCCGAGGAAATAGTGCTGGACAGACTGCCGGCTGCTTTTGACGGCTTCCGTATTCTGTTCATTACCGATATTCACCGCCGCCGTCTTCCGGCTGCCATGCTGGCACCGCTCCGCGGGAAGGTGGATGCAGTCTTCCTGGGCGGCGATCTGACGGAAAAGGGCAGTCCGGCGGAGCGCCTGCTGGATAATATGACGCTTACAGCATCTCTGGCGCCTGTCTACGCAGTTCATGGCAATCATGATTACCGGGCGAATATCTCGCTTGTCGATAATATCATCCGCGGCAGCGGAGCCAGACTGCTGCTGGATGAGAATGTGACTATTGAACGGTCCGGGTCAAGGGTAATACTCACCGGCATGGATTTCCCGAGAAAAGGCGGCAAGAAGGCTTATGCAGCACTGCCGCCCGTGGCTGCCGCAGATACAGAGCTCCTGCGGATCATCCTGGTGCATGATCCGCTGTGGCTGTCCCAGCAGCAGGAGGTGCCCGCTGATCTGATATTGGCTGGACACACACATGGAGGACAAGTGGTGCTTCCCTTTATCGGAAGCAGGCATGGTGATGAATTCTACCGTCACTATAATGCCGGCATGTACGAAATTCCCGGGTACGGGACTGCCGCTCACCCGCTGAAGCTGCTGATCAGCCGTGGCTTCGGTACTGCGCACTTACCGCTGCGCTGGGGCAGCCCGGCCGAGATGCATGTACTTACACTCCGCTGCAGGCAGAATTAACACTTATAAACAATTAAGAGACTGCCTCAAAAGCCATGTAATGGCTTCTGAGAAGTCTCCTTTTTTTGAGTAAGATCAACGTTTTGCACTTGATTGGACGCTCCGCGAACGGACCGTTGTTCCAATCGCTGTGCTCTCCAGATTTTTTTCATTCCCCTTGGCGGTGAAAATCCGGAGACCAAGGCGACCGCTACCGCTTTTCCACAATCAGTCCGTCCTCTCCACAAGATCAACGTTTTGCACTTGATTGGACGCTCCGCGAACGGACCGTTGTTCCAATCGCTGTGCTCTCCAGATTTTTTTCATTCCCCTTGGCGGTGAAAATCCGGAGACCAAGGCGACCGCTACCGCTTTTCCACAATCAGTCCGTCCTCTCCACTGTTTAAGCGAAAAACGAATCTTCAATCTTAAAAAACACACATTAAAAGAAACCGCTCGGCAGCGACCCGACTTTCGAACGCTTAATTAATTGCTTCCGCTCTGAGCGGATGGATGAGGAATGTCCTCAAAGCGGTATATAACGCCGTGCTTCGGTTTCTGGCGAGGCGAATGCCAATTGCTACACCTTTGTTTGGGGCAACGCTGCACCAAGTATGCAGGAAATGGGGGAGTGGTAGTGTATTTGGACAACTGAAGTATAATTGGGGCTTCCGGTGCGCTCTGCTTCGCACATGGAAAAAGTGACGCTTGGGGTCGGTTGGCTTTCGCTTGCCGATCCTATGCTAAAGCAAGCCACGGTGGATCAAAAACGCAAGGCCGTGATTCTCCAATAACAGGAGAATCACGTGATTCTCCAATAACAGGAGAATCACGGCCTTGCTGTCTTTTTACTGGCTTTTGAATAAATATGGGCTGTTTCTTTAGTTGAAAATCTACTTATGAGACAGCCTCTTGCTGTTTTGCGGTTTTCAGATAGACTTAACGCATTTTCAGTTCAATGCTGCGCGGATCGACAAAGCTGTAGCCTTTGCCCTCAAGCGTAGTCAGCAGTGTATCCAGCGCTTCCACGGTCCACGGGAGCTCATGCATCAGAATATTGCTGCCGGAATGCAGCTGGCTGGTAACATTTGTGATCAGCTTTTCCGTTTTATTCGTGTCCTTTTCCTTCATCTCCCAGTCCAGCGAGCCGACAGACCAGGTCATATAGAGCAGTCCGTTGTCAGCGGCGATTTTTTTGCCGACGTCACCGCCAGCACCGTGCGGCGGGCGGAAGAACACGGGAGTCTCACCGGTGACCTCCTTGACAATATTCTGCACATCTTCAATCTGTTTCTTTACTTCCGCCTCGGATTTATCCTTCAGCACAATGTGATCCCAGCTGTGATTCCCGATAATGCCGCCGCGGTTATGAATCAGCTCAAGCAGCTCAGGATGCTCCTTCACCCGGTACCCGTTGACGAAGAAAATGGCTTTAGCCTTGTGCTTGTCCAGCGTATCCATCAGCGGATTGATTAGTTCCGCATCCTTGGGCCCGTCATCGAAGGTCAGCAGGACGACCTTTTTGTTGGTTGCGGCATCGTTCGAGATGATGTCGTAGTTTTTGTTCATATGGTACAGCAGCGGTATTTCCTCTGAAGCTGCTGCCCCGGTTGGCTGAGCGGTTGCTGTAACTGCCGCATCCGCTGTTGCGGCAGGCGTTGTCTGCGCGGCGGGGGATTCACCGGCAGGAGAGTCCGTCTGAGCCGGAGCAGAGGCAGGCTGGTCAGTGGCAGGCTGTACTGTAGCCGGAGGCTGTGATGCGTTCCCCGCAGCGGTGTTGCCTGTATTCACGTCGTTGTTGCTGCAAGCTGACAGCAGAAAAGCAGCCAGGAGCAGCAGTGTTGTTGCTTTACCCACTTTTTTCATCTCGCTTTCTTGTTGTTTGGCTGTATGAGCCGGAATCTTTCCGCGAACACTAAGCATGATTTTACCATACAAGGAGGTTAGAGATATGAATACTTCGTCATTTCTATGCGGAGTGCTGATGGGTGCGGCCGCCAGTATGATTATGTCCAAAAAACGCAGCGCCATGATGTCTTCACTGCTTCACACGGGCGGTTCTTCAGAAAGTGCCGGTGAGAAAGCCAAGGACAAAATTATGGGAATGGCTATGACCGGCTTCGGAAGTACCGCTGAGGGCAGCAGCCATGATAACGGCTCCCATGCTTCCGGCAGCAGCGAACACAAGAAGGAGGATTCACCGGTGAAGTCCAAAGAATCCAACCTGAATATGCTCAAAGACTTCATCCGCAGCAATCCCGATGTGAAACATGAAGTAGAACAGATTCTCAAGGATACACATACAGCCATACCGGGATTGTAACCGGAATAGGCCGCTGCAGAATCATTTTGGGGACACCAAAGTCGCCAGAATGATTCTTTTTTCTGCCCGCGAAGAGGTTTCGGATACATGCATGTGCATACAACGAAAAGGCGGTGAAGCCGGGCTTTGCAGATATTGGGCAGTTAATTGGGCCTTTTCTATATTTATTTACGTGCATTTGTAGCGTCAAAATGATAACATACATACATAGTAACCATTTTTGGCTCATTACTCGGGACTCATCATACATTAATACTAAATGAGCTTGCAAAAGGAGGATCCTGTCATGAGAATAGAGCGATTAAGTCAAGATAAGATACGGATTTTCCTCACTTTTGACGACCTGAGCGAGCGGGGCATCCAGAAGGAAGACATGTGGCAGGAAGTTCCCAAGGTGCACGACCTCTTTACGGAAATGATGGATCAGGCGTACAGTGAACTTGGTTTTGACGCTACGGGTCCGCTTGCCGTGGAAGTGTTCGCATTGCCCGCGCAAGGCATGGTCGTTATTGTGACCCGGGGGAAATATGATCACCATTCGTACGGTGGTCCCGGGGAAGATGAATTGCCTGAAGAGATTTACGAGATGGAAGTTACTCTTGAACAAAGCGACTCCATTGTGTATGCATTCCGCGATTTTGAGGTTCTGGTTGAAGCGGCCCATGTGCTCATCGGCAATATTACTTCTCAAGGACAGCTGTATTCTTATAATGATAAATGGTATCTCTACTTTGATCCGAAGGAATTCGAAGAAGCGGCATTATCGGGTCTTGTAGGCGTGCTTGCAGAGTTTGGAGATTCATCTCCGGTTACTCAGGCTGTTCTGGCTGAATACGGCAAGACAGTGATGGCGGAGAATGCAATCGAGACCTTATGCACTCATTTTAAACGCCAGGAATAAAGACGGAGAAGGGCAAGGAAGCATCGGCTTAACTGCCCTTCCCTGAGGTTTTGCTGACGGGAGACGATCGTATTTAAGGACGGGCAGTAGTTCAGCCCTGGATTGAAATTCAGAAAGATACTAGTTTTTAGGCGCGGGGGAGGCTATTCGGTGCTTTTGTTATCGGTCATTTCGTCAGCAGTGGCACCGGGACTTGCGCTGCTGACTTTTTTCTATCTGAAAGACAAGTATGATCAGGAGCCGCTCCACATGGTGCTGAAGGTGTTCCTGCTCGGCCTGATTATAGTACTGCCGGTGATGATTATCCAGAGAGGTCTTGTGCTTGGTCTGGACGGCGGCCCTTATGTAGATTCGTTTCTGATCTCCTCCGGCGTGGAGGAAGGTCTGAAGTGGTTTGTGCTGTACCATATGATTTACAATCATACCGAATTTGACGAGCCCTATGATGGAATACTATACGCCGTGGCGATTTCGCTCGGCTTCGCAACGATAGAGAATGTAATGTATGCCTGGTACAGCAATGCTTCAATCGGTTCAATGGTCATGAGGGCGCTGCTCCCGGTATCCGGCCATGCCATGTTTGGCGTGATTATGGGATATCATATGGGGAGGGCCAAGTTTTCAAAAGGAGTCAAGACCAGAGGGATTCTGCTTATTTCCCTGCTGCTGCCATGGCTCTGGCACGGGATTTATGATTTTATACTGACAACTACGGCTAATTATTGGATCTGGTTCATCGTGCCCCTGATGGCTGTTTTATGGTACGGAGGGATGGGCAAGGTGGCGCGGGCCAACAGCCGCTCCCCGTTTCGTTTTTTGAAGCGGGAGGAAGAGGTTAACCTATAATAGAGATGGACACACTTAATCCTACAAGGCAGTTCCGTAAGGCTAGGAATTCCAGAGAGGAGAGGGGTGTCTTTTTTTGCGTGTAAAAGTTCGGATTGTCTGCAAACAGTGCGGCGAAACCTACATATTAAGAGGAAACAAGGAGCAGGGAGTCATTCAGACCGGCTTCAAGCAATGCTTGTGCAGCAGTGTCAGCGGCTTCGATATTGAAGAGCGCGCCTGACAGCTGTTAACCGAATAGAAGAATTTCTATTTCTCCCTGAAACGCCCCGTCCTTTAAAGACCGGCGCAGCTGTTTCCACATGGGTGCATAAGACTTCTCAGTTATTGTCAAACTAACGGCAATAAGCTACTGAAAGGAGTTTGGTGGACCTATGTACAAAAGATTAAGCGCCATAATGTTCCCGCTGACCGCACTCTTGCTGCTTGGAGCACTGGTCTGGGGGTATCAGGAGAACCAGGAGAAGAATTCGATTCTGATCAAAGCGGAGAACCAATATCAGCGTGCGTTCCATGATCTGTCCTATCATGTGGAGCGGCTTCATGGAGAGCTGGGTAACACGCTGGCAGTCAACACAACCTCCAACGGAATGCACCGCAAGGGTCTGGTGAATGTATGGCGGATTACGAGCGAGGCGCAGAACGAGATCAACCAGCTGCCGCTTACGCTGCTGCCGTTCAGTGAGACGGAGGAATTCCTCTCGAAGATCTCCAATTTCTCCTATAAGGCAGCGGTACGGGATTTCACCAAGAAGCCGCTGACCGAAGGTGAAATGGCTAACTTGAAGACACTTTATGCGAATTCGGCGGAGATCTCCAAGGATCTGCAGGATGTCCAGAACAAAGTCATCAGCAACAGGCTGCGCTGGATGGACGTCGAAACGGCACTTGCTACAGAGGAGAAAGCGGAAGACAACACGATCATCGACGGGTTCAAAACAGTTGACAAGCGGGTTGCTGCCTATCCTGAGCTGGACTATGGCCCTTCGGTAGCAAGCATCTATGATAAGCGTTCAGTCAAGAAGCTGGGCGGCAAGCCCGTCACAGCAGAGCAGATCAAAGCCAAGGCATTGAAATTCGCCGATTTGGGTGGGAATGCAAAAGTGAAGATCCAGGAGAACGGTAAGGGGACCGAATGGGCATCCTACACAGCAACTATTACCTCGGCAGACCACAAAGAGCCGGTCACCATGGATTTCACGGCTGAAGGCGGACTGCTGATCTCCTACAATGACAACCGTGAAGTGGGTCCGGCCAAGGTGTCCATGAAGCAGGCCGTGGAGAAGGCGGGTAAGTTTCTGGAGAAGAAGGGTTATCCCGGCATGACCGCAGTCAGTGCAGACAGATATGATAACCTGGGCAACTTAACCTTTGTTACCAGCCAGGACGGTGTCCTGATCTATCCGGAGAAGATGACGGTACGGGTCGGACTGGACACGGGAGAAGCCACCGGATTCCAGGCCAGCGATTATGTGCATGAGCATAAGGAGAAGCGCGTGATTCCTAAGCCGGAGCTGTCCCTGGCCGAAGTCAGAGCCAGGCTGAACCCGGAGTTCAAGGAGCTGTATAACAGGCTGGCCTGGATTGAGAATGAAGATGCTGAAGAACTGCTGACCTATGAATTCGGAGGCAAAATCAACGGCTCACAGTTCCGGATCTACCTGAATGCTGCTGACGGTAATGAGGAAGCGGTAGAGCAGATCCGTACCTCTTCCGGAGCACAGGACAAATAACCGGAGATACAGGCAGAGTAAGCTTAACTTTAAGAAAAGGCGCATTTCCAAAAGTGGAAAGCGCCTTTTTTGCTGGCCGGATAACGGTATTTAACCACTTGGCCCAAATAATATTTCTGACCGGGCATGAAAGGCCATGCTATAATCGGGTTAGCATTAATTACTAACTCAAGCGGCGGTGACAGGTGTGTATCCCAAAATCAACGAATATCTATACCTGCAGGTTGCTTCCAGCGATGCAGCGGAGTCAGAGGTCGAATACCGGGCAAGAATTGCTGACATGGAGGAAGATACTTTTCTGATAGAAATCCCCATGCAGGAGAGTAACGGGCGGCTGAAAAAACTGTTTGTCGGAGATGAGCTGTCTGTTTATTTTCTTACAGAAGGCGGAATTAAAAATTATTTCAACACCCATGTAATTGGCTTCAAGGAAGAGGTTATCCGGATGGTGCGCCTGCGCAAGCCTGCAGTGGAATCCATCTTCAAAATTCAGCGCCGCAGCTTTTTCCGCGTGAATGCCGAGCTGGAGCTCGCTGTTAAAGATTCCTTGGGCAGCCGCTTTCTGGTGCGGACTGAGGATATCGGCGGCGGCGGGACCTCATTCTTAAGCGATGCCAAAATTACTTTGAAGGTTGGAGATAAGCTAGGCTGCTGGCTGCTGGTAGCGTACCGAAACGGCAGCACGGAGCATGTTAATTTCGAAGGTGAAATTGTACGGATCAAGAAGCTCGAAACCGGGCGTAATCTGGTCATGCTGAAGTTTTCGTCCATTTCTGATTCGGAACGCCAAAAAATAATCCGTTACTGTTTTGAACGCCAATTTGATTTCCGTAACCGGTGACGGGACAGTGCGGGGATTCCCCAAAAGGCATCAATATAAGCTTTTTTCTCCTCAAAAACCTCCGAGTCATTTTGCACTGAGGTATAAACTGTGGTATAATTTTATAAGTCGCAGGCAATGCCTGCTTTTTTCTTGATAATATCAGCAAGTCCCTAGAGAGATATGTCGATAGGCATATTTCCTGCGGAAGAGTGTTTGAGGAGGAATGCCCCGTTGGACAGGCAGGGGACACATACTTACGACAGAATTAACGTCGCCATCGACGGACCTGCCGGGGCAGGCAAGAGTACTGTAGCCCGATTGGTAGCACGGGAGCTGTCTTACATTTATGTAGACACGGGTGCGATGTACCGGGCAATCACCTGGTATATGATTCGTGAAGGCATATCTGCGGAGGAGCATGAACTGGTGGATCAGAGGGTCCAGGACATGAATATTGATCTTCTTCCGGAGAAAGACGTGCAGAAAGTGTTGATTAATGGGGAAGACATGACCCCGCATATCCGGAGTCTTCAGGTCAGCGGCCAAGTGTCGCAGTATTCGAAGATCGAGGGTGTAAGATCCAGACTCAGCCAGCTGCAGCGCCAGATGGCACTCCGCAAGGGAGTCGTAATGGATGGCCGGGATATCGGTACAACCGTACTGCCGGATGCCGAAGTGAAGATTTTCATGACGGCAAGTGTGGAGGAGCGTGCTCTCCGTCGTTACAAGGAACTGAAGGATACGGAAACAGTGACTCTCCAGCAGCTTGAACATGATATTGCAGCGCGGGACCGTCTTGACGAGGGCCGTGAGATTTCACCGCTGCGCCGTGCCGAAGACGCTGTTCTTCTGGATACGACCCATATGGATATCAGTCAGGCCGTGGAAGCCATCGTCTCCCACTGCAGAACTTATGTTGACGGGGAGAGAAATCATCTATGATTTATGCAATTTGCTGTGGATTGCTTCGCTTTATTTATGCCATACTGTTCCCGCTTAAGATTGTGGGAAGAGAAAATGTGCCAAAGGAGGGCGGAGTCCTGCTCTGCGCAAATCACATCAGCCTGCTCGATCCGATGACGATTGGGATTAAGCTGAAACGACAGGTGAAATACATGGCCAAGGCGGAGCTCTTTACTGTTCCTGTATTAGGCTGGCTCATTAAGCAACTGGGGGCTTTTCCTGTCAAACGTGGCGGCGTAAGCAAAGAATCCATAAAAACGGCCCTTAATACGCTTCGCGGCGGAAATGTTATGGGCATCTTTCCGGAAGGCACGCGCAACTCTGACTCCGGTGCAGCTAAGAAAGGCGCAGCAAGTTTTGCCCTTCGCAGCGGCGCAGCCGTTGTACCTGCAGCTATTATCGGATCTTACAAGCCCTTTCGCCGGATGACTGTTGTTTACGGGGCTCCCATAGATCTCAGTTCGTTTGAAGGAGCAGGAAGTGAATCTCTGGAAGCGGTAACCGATGTTATTATGGGTCGTATCCACGAGATGGTCCGAACAGGCAAGCCCAGTACGCGTTAAGCCCGGGCGCCCTGCATCTGCGAATCGCAGATGATTAATAGCATAACCGCTATTTTTTGGAACATACTAACGTACAAAGTGCAATTGATGATTGTTTTGAACTCTGCTATACGCGGGTTTAAATAAATGGGGTTTTGAATCGAGGAGGGTAATCACATGTCTGAAGAAATCAAAAATCAAGAAGCTGCGGATAACGTTGAGAACAACGAAACCGTGGAAGCAACAGAAGCTGTGGAATCCGCAGAAGCTGTTACGGGTACCGAAGAAGAAGTGACAAGCCAAGAAGGCCTGGAAATCATTTCTTTGAAAAAAGGCGATACCGTGAAAGGAACGATCGTCAAAATCGAAGATAACCAAGCTTATGTAAGCATTGGATATAAATACGACGGCGTCATTCCTATTCGCGAATTGTCTTCCGTACAACTGGACAATGCCGCAGCAGCGGTAGAAGTCGGACAAGAAGTGGAATGCAAGGTTGTCAGCATCAACGACAACAAGGAAAGCCTGGTTCTTTCCAAACGTGCAATCGACAGCGAGAAATCATGGGAGGATCTTGAGAAATACTTCGCTTCCCAGGAATCGTTCGAAGTTACTGTGGCTGACGTTGTCAAAGGCGGCCTCGTGGCTGATGTTGGCGCGCGCGGATTCATTCCGGCTTCCATGGTTGAGCGTCACTTCGTTGAAGATTTCAGCGACTACAAAGGCCGCACATTGCGTGTGAAAGTGAAAGAACTTGACCGTGAGAACAGCAAGGTTATTCTTTCCGCCAAAGAAGTTCTGGAAGAAGAATTCGAAGCTAACAAGCAGAAGATCATGTCCGAGCTGTCCGAAGGACAAATCATCGAAGGTACTGTACAACGTCTGACCCAATTCGGCGCATTTGTGGATGTAGGCGGCGTTGACGGTCTGGTTCACGTATCCGAGATCGCCTGGAACCACGTGGAGAAGCCATCCGATGTAGTATCCGAAGGTGATAAGGTTCGCGTAAAAGTACTTAAGGTTGATCCTGAAAAAGGCAAAATCAGCCTCAGCATCAAAGCCGCTGCTCCGGGTCCTTGGGATTCCGCAGCCGGCCAAATCAACATCGGCGATGTAGTTACAGGCGAAGTTAAACGCCTTGTAAACTTCGGCGCATTCGTTGAACTGCTTCCAGGCGTTGAAGGCCTTGTGCACATTTCCCAGATCTCCCACAAGCACATTGGCACTCCGCATGAAGTGCTCAAAGAAGGACAGGAAGTACAAGTGAAAGTGCTTGACTTCAATCCATCCGAGAAGCGCGTAAGCCTCAGCATTAAGGAAACCGAAGAAGCTCCGGCTCCTACGGCTAGACCTGAACGCAGCAACAGCAGAGACAGAGCGCCTAAAGAAGTGCTGAACAATCCTAACGTATCGCTCAGCAATGAAGGCCTCAGCTTCACACTGGCTGAACGTTTCGGCGACAAGCTGGACAAATTCAAGGGTAACAACTAATCCCTTTGTTATTTCATCATAACGGGTAAAGTAATCGGCGAGCCCTCGATAAGAGGGTTCGCCGATTGTGTTTTACAGGCAAGTACGGAGCGGCAGAACAGTTGTAAGACTGTTAGCCAATTGTATTGTTTTTTGCTATGATGAGTAACGTAAGGAAGACAGGAGGAATGAATATGGCAAGACCCGTTGTGGCCATCGTTGGCAGGCCTAACGTCGGTAAATCGACGATTTTTAACAGGCTGATTGGCGATAGACTGGCCATTGTAGAAGATAAACCGGGGATTACACGTGACCGGATATACGGAGTTTCAGATTGGAACGGTAAATCCTTCAGTGTGATTGATACCGGGGGGATTGAAATTGACGGTGAAGACGCCATTCTGAAGTCGATCCGCGTTCAGGCGGAGCTGGCAATCGAAGAAGCGGATGTCATCGTCTTTATGTGCGAAGCGAAGAGCGGACTTACGAGTTCGGATGAAGAAGTTGCACAGATTCTTTTCCGTTCCGGCAAGCCGATCGTTCTGGCTATTAATAAAGTGGATAACATGAAGCGCACCGAAGATATTTATGAATTTTACAGCCTTGGAATTGGCGATCCGATTGGGATTTCAGGAAGCCACGGAACCGGAATCGGAGATTTGCTGGATGCGGTTGTTGAACGTCTGCCGGATAAGACCGAGGTGGAATATGAGGATGATGTCATTCGAGTGGCATTGATCGGTCGTCCGAATGTAGGGAAATCCTCGCTGGTGAATGCTATTCTTGGTGAAGAACGCGTCATTGTCAGCGATGTTGCGGGTACTACACGCGATGCGATCGATACACCGTTTGAACGGGATGGCCAGCGTTATGTGCTCATTGATACTGCGGGCATGCGTAAACGCGGTAAGGTCTATGAAAACACGGAAAAATACAGCGTGATGAGAGCCATGAAGGCTATTGAGCGTGCTGATGTTGTACTGGTCGTAATCAACGGTGAAGAAGGCATTATCGATCAGGACAAGCATATTGCCGGTTATGCCCATGATGCGGGCAAAGCTTCTATCTTTGTCGTCAACAAATGGGATGCCATTGAGAAAGACGATAAGACGATGCAGAATTTCGAACGCAATATCCGTGATCACTTCCTGTTCATGAGTTATGCGCCAGTGGTGTTCCTGTCTGCGCTTACCAAACAGCGCCTGCAGAAGCTGCTGCCGGTCGTGCAGCATGTCGCACAGCAGCATGCACTCCGGATTACCACGCATCTGGTGAACGATGTGGTATCCGATGCAGTAGCGATCAATCCTCCGCCGACAGACAAAGGACGCCGTCTGCGCATCAATTATGTAACCCAGGTTGCTACGAAGCCGCCGACAATCGTGGTATTCGTCAACGATCCTTCGCTGATGCACTTCTCCTATGAGCGTTATCTGGAGAACAAGCTGCGCGCGGCATTCAATTTCGAAGGCACACCGATCCGTCTCTTTACACGGCGCAAATCCGAAAACGAAGGTTAGGGGAGAAGAGTAGTGGCGTTTGAACTTCTGGTTATCGTTGTAAGCTATTTGCTTGGCTCTATCAGCTTCAGTGTATTGCTCGCCCGGCTGCTTAAAGGCATTGATATCCGCCAATATGGAAGCGGCAATGCGGGAGCAACCAATACACTGCGTGTGATGGGGAAGGGACCGGCCATACTGGTGCTGTTTCTGGACGTACTGAAGGGAATTGCCGCAGTCTGGCTTGGAACATGGGCCGGCGGCTGGGGAACCTGGATTGCAGTGGGCTGTGGGATCGCTGCCATCATCGGGCATAATTGGCCGCTCTATTTTCACTTTCGCGGAGGGAAGGGCATTGCAACGACAATTGGCGTAATGGCTACGCTTGTATTTTGGCCTGCACTGATTGCGGGCTTGATTGCTATTCTGGCAATCGTTCTGACCCGGTATGTGTCGCTGGGTTCTCTGATCTTCGTGGCATTGACACCGGTATTCCTGTTGTTTACCGGGTTCACAACGCCTGAGCTGTGGGGCAGCCTGATTATCGCACTGTTTGCGTTCTGGCGTCACCGCAGCAATATACTCAAGATTTCACAGGGCCGGGAGAACAAAATCGGCTCCAAAGTTAAGGAGGCGAATCGCGTTGTCTGATAAAGTAACCGTGCTGGTCGCGGGCAGTTGGGGAACTGCGCTGGCCACTGTGCTGGCGGCTAACCACTCGGAGGTTTATCTGTGGACGCGAAAGCCGGAACAAGCTGCCGAGATTAATGAAGCCCATACGAATCATCATTTTCTGCCGGGAATCACTCTTCCTGCGAACATTATTGCCACTACGGACATGGAGACGGCTGTTTCCGGTTCGAAGGCAGTAGTTATTGTTGCGCCTTCTTCCGGGATGCGGCAGGTTGCGCACAGCCTGAAGCCCTTCTGGAAGGAAGATATGCTCTGTATTCATGCTACGAAGGGCTTTGAGACGGAGAGCATGAAGCGTATGTCGACAGTGATCTCAGAAGAGCTCGGCTGCAATGAAAGTCAGGTCGTTGTCCTCTCCGGTCCGAGTCACGCGGAGGAAGTAGTACGGCTCTGTCCGACTACCGTTGTGGTGGCTTCACCTGACGATAGCCGTGCTGCTGCAGCGCAAGGGCTGTTCATTAACAATGACTTCCGGGTTTATACAAACCGCGATCAGGTCGGCGTAGAGCTGGCTGGCGCACTGAAGAATATTATCGCGCTGGGGGCAGGGCTATCCGACGGGCTGGGCTTCGGGGACAATGCCAAAGCAGCGCTTCTTACCCGCGGCTTGGCCGAGATTTCCCGCGTCGGCGTAGAGCTTGGGGCGAACCCGCTGACCTTCTCCGGCCTTGCCGGACTCGGTGACCTTGTAGTGACGGCGACCAGCCAGCACAGCCGCAACTGGCGTGCCGGTTCCATGCTGGGCCAGGGCAAGCCGCTGGCAGAGGTGCTGGAGTCCATGGGCATGGTAGTGGAGGGTATCCGGACAACGGAAGCTGCTTATGCGATATCGCTTAAATTAGGCGTGCAGATGCCGATTACGGACCAGATTTATCATGTGCTGTTCAAGGGAAGAACACCGCGTAATGCGGTGGAAGCCTTGATGGGCCGTGACCGCAAGACAGAGATGGAAGCCATTTCACAGGAAACCTGGGAGCAATGGCATTCCTGATCGCGTTCACCTTTTGCCGGAGAGCCTCATATGTTGTATTGGGGATTGACGGAGGAGGGATGAATAGTGAGCAGAGATTTTTCCAAGGATGCTTTGAACGCCATTAACAAGAAGGCGGGCAAGAACATTACGGAAGGTGCCATCAAGAAGCTGGCCGGGACGGTCAAGCCGGGCACCACGCAGAATGAAGCCCAGCTCCGCCAGTTAATTAAGCAGGTGTCAGCAATGGCCAAAGTGCCAGTCAGTGAAGCAACCGTGCAGGAAATCATCAATGCCGTTAAAAAAGGCGGAGCGGGTTCCGGTTCGATGGAGTCTTTAATGAAAATGCTGCTGAAAAAATAGCATATCATGCATAAAGGAGCCACCCCTCCAGGGCTGGCAAATTGCTTGTCTGCTTGTGTAGGGCAAAAACCCGGGAATCTAGCCAGATTCCGAGGTTTTTGCTCTTTTTTTAATATAAAGACTTATAAAATCTAAAGTTTCACGCTATAATAGTCGCAATCCGGGTATAGTGAAATGGAGGCGCATGGACCATGGATCCGATGACGAAAATGTGGCTGTCTCTGATTGCGGTACTGATTATGGGTTTATCCGTTTTTTTGATTACATTTGCACGCAGCAGGACCAAAGGCTGGCTTAGAGGCGTACTATCCGTACTTGCATTTGTGATTATGCTGATCGGGATATTAGGCGGAGCCGCTTCAATTATGTAAGCATTTACAATACACTCAGACAGACGTATTTCTGACAGAATCGATTGATGATTTTACAGGAATGGAGCGTGTGTTGATCTATGACCGGTTCAGGAATCCCCTATGCACTTGAGACAGCACTGGGCAGCATGGTAGAAGAATTAGAATTCTACGGGCTGGGCAAGCCCCCTGAATGGCTTCTGGGAGGGAGCTGCGGGCTGCTGCTGCACGGGGCCCAACTGGCTGTCCCGCCGCGTGATATTGATGTCTATTGCGACCTGAAGGATACCTGGCAGCTTCATCAATCCCTGCTCCGGTATGCAGTCAGTCCGCCGGAAGAGGATTTCAGCGGAAGCTGTTATTCCCTGCGCGCTCTCTATTTCATGGGGGAGGCCAAGGTTGAGCTGGTGGGCGGGTTCAGAATGGGCTGCGGCGAATGGCAATATTCAGTGGATGTCGGCATGCTGCAGCAGTATGCCCCGGTACGCAATTACGAAGGGATTGGCCTTGTGCGTCTGATGCCGGTGGTTCATGAGCTGATATTTAATCTGCTGCGGGGCAGGGACGGGCGCTGCCAGGCAATCGCGGGGCTGATCAAACAGGATATGGCCGCCCATCTGCCGCTGCTGTATCAGCTTATTCAAGAGAACCATCTGGAAGATCACCTGCAGGCGAAGCTGGAGGAATTGCTGGAGATATCCACATCCATACAGATTTAAGATGAACCAAGGAAGGAACAACATCATGGCACCTCATAAAAAAATAAATGTCACTTTCCTGCCCGACACCCGGCGTGTCTCCGTGCCGCATGGAGTATCGCTGCTTGAGGCTGTACACAGAGCCGGAATCGTTCTGCCCACCCGCTGCGGAGGTAAAGCCGGATGCCTGATGTGCAAAGTGTCAATAGATCCTGGAGAGTCAGCAGCGCTGAGACCTCCTTCAGAGGCGGAGAGACGCAAGCTGGGCAGCCTGCTGGATCAAGGCGTCCGTCTGGCCTGCCAGGCCGCTGTCTGGGATGATGTGAGCGTGCACATTCCCGAGGACCCGCTTAAGGCGGCCGTACGCCGCAGACTGGAAGCTGCGCGCCGTGGAGAAGCAGAGGACTTATGGTGATTGGGAAGGCTTAGCAGATAACCAGAAAAAGGGGGCGTATTTATCAACTCCATGTATCAGGTGAAACGCCGGCAATCGCTGAGAAGAGCAGCCCTGCTGCCTTGGGTTGCCCTGCTGCTATGGTCACTTGGCGGCTGCATGTATCCCGGAGATTCTGAGCAGCGGCAGCCCGGCAGCGGGTACCGCGAGAGTGTGAAGCGGGTGCAGGCAGCGGTAGATGACTATCAGAAGCAGGAGGGCCTGCTTCCGATTAAGACCAGCGATGAAGCAACGCCAAGATATGAGAAATTCGTGGTCGATCTGAATAAGCTGCAGCAGGCAGGGTACCTGGATGAAATACCGGCAGCGGCTTTTGAGAAGGGCGGCAGCGCATATTTTCTGATTCTGGACGAAGAAAGTGATCCTCAGGTGAAGCTGATGGACCTGGTGACCGTGCAGAAGGTTAACGATGTCCAGCGCAAGGTTAACCTCTACAAGTCCGCACATGGTGGAGAACTGCCGGCGGAAGAAGAAGTGTATCCGGGCCTCTCTGCGATTGATGCCAAGAAGGCGGGAACAGCGTCTATTAAGCTGAACAGCGTGTATTCCGGCCAGCCCCTGCAGTTCCTTATGGACAAGGACGGAACGGTATATGCCGATTACGGTGCGGATATCAGCTCAGCTATAGATAAGAATGGCGGGGCGCCTGAGGCAGACCGCGACCTGCGTCTGGAGCTGGAGCAGGCGTCGTATTACGTACCCGTTAAGTCATTGCCTTATTTGTGGGTTGACGGCCAGCCGGTTCCGCAGGCTCCGCTGG
This sequence comes from Paenibacillus sp. IHB B 3415, assembly GCF_000802655.2. Classification (NCBI taxonomy): domain Bacteria; kingdom Bacillati; phylum Bacillota; class Bacilli; order Caryophanales; family Paenibacillaceae; genus Paenibacillus; species Paenibacillus sp. IHB B 3415. Next base: position 82,399 of record NZ_JUEI01000041.1, read on the forward strand.
AATAGAAGCTTTAGATCAGCACCGGATTATAATTCCGGTGTTTTTTTGTATTTGTACAGAATTTATTCAGTGTAAGCACCGCGGTTAGATTCGCTCCCCCGGCAGCTGTCCACGGATTTCCTGATTATTTTGGCATTCCGCAGCGGCAACCCGGAGGATCAGGGCGTAAATAGTTTGGAGTGCACAGCGTTTAGTTGTATTTCTTGCAGTTAAAAGACGGTGAAAAAACGGACTTTTCAGGTTAACTGTATTTTGTACAACTAAAATTAGCGGAAAGCCCTCTTTTCGTGTTATGGGGATTTTTAGATGTAGAAAATACAATTAAAGCTCTAGCAGCATGATAATCGACCGCTTTAGTTGCACAAAATACAGTTAGAGCGTGCACTCAAAACAAAATACCTGAGTCAAACCATATAGTGGTTCTAGGCGAAAACCCGGCTTCATAGGATTGATGAGAAGACTTCCGGGCGTCGTGACGCATTGGCGTGCTAGAGCGGGCATACAAAATTTCAGCTGCAAAATGCACGGACGAGGGTCATAAATCCGTTCTGGATACATATGATGATACTAGTCCAAATGCATGTCCGAGCATTCGGAGTTTAGCGCGGGGCAACATGTTCCGCCTCAGGCAGTAGCTAGGCTTCGGGCGGGCAAAGCTTAGTCCGGTGGTTGTCCTGCAAGGGTCAGTTTGCCGGCGGAACGCGAAGTCGATGCTCTTCAGGCATTTTTTCTTCGGAGTAATATGAGGAGGGGATCTCTTTTGGAAAAAGTGGATATTTTCAAGGACATTGCCGAGCGTACCGGCGGAGACATTTATCTCGGCGTCGTCGGCGCGGTTCGCACGGGGAAATCGACATTCATCAAACGGTTCATGGAAACGATTGTTCTTCCGAACATCACAAGTGAAGCGGACCGGGTAAGAGCAGTGGATGAACTGCCGCAAAGTGCGGCGGGCAAAACAATTATGACTACTGAGCCCAAATTTGTACCGAATAACGCGGTGCAGATCAAGGTGGCAGAAGGTCTGGAAGTCAATGTCCGGCTGGTCGATTGTGTAGGTTATGCGGTAGAAGGTGCCAAAGGCTATGAGGATGAGAATGGTCCGCGTATGATCTCAACACCGTGGTTTGAGGAACCGATTCCGTTCCAGGAAGCGGCTGAGATCGGCACACGCAAAGTGATTCAGGAGCATTCCACACTCGGTGTGGTAGTGACAACGGACGGTACGATTGCTGAAATCCCCCGGAACTCATATGTGGATTCCGAAGAGCGCGTCATCGCTGAGCTGAAGGAGGTTGGCAAGCCGTTTGTGCTTGTAATCAACTCCACCCGGCCGCGCAGTGAGGAAGCACAGCAGCTGCGCAATGAGCTCGCACTCAAATATGATATTCCGGTAATGACACTCAGCGCCGCCAATATGACGGAAGATGATGTGACCGGGGTACTCCGTGAAGTGCTGTATGAATTCCCGGTACATGAAGTTAATGTCAATCTGCCAAGCTGGGTTATGGTGCTGGGCGAGAATCACTGGCTGCGCAGCAGCTACGAGAATTCTGTCCGCGATACGGTGAAGGATATCCGCCGCCTGCGGGATGTGGACCGGCTCGTCTCCCAGTTTACAGAATATGATTTCATCGACAGGGCTGGCCTCAGCGGCATGAACATGGGCCAGGGGGTAGCGGAGATCGATCTATATGCTCCTGAAGAGCTGTATGATCAGGTTCTCATGGAGGTGGTCGGCGTGGAGATCCGCGGCAAAGACCATCTGCTCCAGCTGATGCAGGACTTCTCCCATGCCAAACGTGAGTATGACCGCTTCTCGGAAGCTCTGGAGATGGTCAAAACTACAGGTTATGGTATAGCAGCCCCATCCCTGGCTGAGATGGCTCTGGATGAGCCTGAGCTGATCCGTCAGGGCTCCCGCTTCGGGGTCCGGCTGAAGGCTACAGCACCTTCGATCCATATGATCCGGGTCGATGTCGAATCTGAATTCTCGCCGATTATCGGCACAGAGAAGCAGAGTGAAGAGCTGGTGCGTTACCTGATGCAGGACTTTGAGAATGACCCGATCAAGATCTGGGAATCGGATATCTTCGGCCGTTCCCTGCATTCCATCGTCCGTGAGGGCATCCAGGGCAAGATTGCCATGATGCCGGATAATGCCCGCTATAAGCTGCAGGAAACGCTGGGCCGGATTATTAACGAAGGTTCAGGCGGACTGATTGCCATAATTCTCTAAATGTAAGCAGGCCTAGCGATAAGAGCGGAAGAATTTCCGCTCTTTTTTGCTGCTGATTTTTAGATTTCGAAGATAGCTTACCGGCGGGCAAAAGGGGGAATCTCCCAGGGAAGACTCCGATTTTACGGAATAAATGGTAGTAATAGACTGCGCGAAACCCCGAAAACATGTGGAAACATGCTACTTTCTGCTCCTTTTTTGAGTAACGCCTTGAAATTATGGGTGGGCTGTATTACTATAAGTTTGTTGCGCTTCTAGAAGAGAGGCGCCAGTATCCAGTAATAAACGGGATTATCACGTATATTTTGCGTTGAAACGGAAACAGTGTATGATACCGGAAATTTGCCCAGGGAGGTGAGAAAACATGAACAAATCAGATTTGATCAACGTAGTTACAGAAGCAACTGAACTTCCCAAGAAAGATGCTACTAAAGCGGTAGATGCCGTTTTCGAAGCTATCACAGGTGCACTGCAAAGCGGAGATAAAGTACAGCTGGTTGGATTCGGAAACTTTGAAGTGCGCGAACGTTCCGCACGTAAAGGCCGTAACCCGCAGACTGGTGAAGAAATCGAAATTCCTTCGAGCAAGGTACCGGCATTCAAACCCGGTAAAGCGCTGAAAGACGGAATCAAATAGAGATTTCTACATATCTATCCCATAGTCTTTGAATAACAACTATGCCGCCCTCCAAGGCGGCATTTGTTTTTTAGAAGCTTAGGCTTACCATACTTTAAGGAGGATCACAAATGACTGAGAAGCACAATGAAGTGAATCCTGCACCATCAGGCAGCGATTATATCGTAATCAAAGCCAAAGAGAACGGAGTTCAGGTCATCGGACTGACAAGGGGCCTGGATACCCGCTTTCACCATACGGAGAAGCTCGATAAAGGCGAAGTCCTCATTGCCCAATTCACAGATCATACCTCAGCAATGAAAATCCGCGGCAAAGCTGAAATCTGGAGCAAACACGGACAATTAGAGAGTGAAAGCTGAGAAGCAGGCATAGCCTGCTTTTTTTCAAAATATAACTAGATATAGGGCTGTCTGCGGTTCAGTATAATCCTGCTGCGCAGCGGAAATTCTGAGTAAGGGGGCTTGTCATGAACCGTAGCTGGCTGATTGGAACTGTCTTGCTGCTGACCGCGGCATCTACCATGCTGCTGCCTCAGCTCGCCAGTCTCGGGGCAGTCCCCCAGGGCGCCTATGGTACGGTGGAGACTATAAGCCGGGACAGCACTGTTCTGGGTGATGACAATCTGGTAGATAGGCTCGGGGAGATCCCATTTAGCCTGGTTATAGACAAGGCAGGCTGGAAGGACCAGGTGTTAACTCTGGATCTTAAGGTGACCGGCAATGACCATGAACCGCAGGAGCTGTATCAGAACATGGCGCTGGCGATTGCTTTTGCCTTTCAGGAGACCGGTAATGTAAATCAGCTGCTGCTCCGAGTGGTGGCCGAGGATAAATGGCTGGATACCCGCCGCCTGCTGCTGGCTGGTGACATCCGCCGGGAGGAATGGTCTCCCCGGCTGCAGGATGAGCTGCAGAATGCCGGCAATTCCCCGCTGCCCGATTCGCTGAAGAACGGCTTCCGCATTAGTGAAAGCGAGCTGTGGAAAAAACAGTTCATTTATCCCTGAAGTGGGTAAAAGAAACTAGAATGCACGACCGTGCGTGACCAAAAAACATGTGATATAATAGACAAGATTGTGAACAAAGATATAGTCAAACGTCAATGGCTTCGGAGGCTGAAATGAAACCGTACCGCATACCGCAACTGGCTAAACCCTACACCGACTACGACATGATTCAGCGGCATACGGAATTGCCGCCGTTCTCAGACGGGCGGGGTCATTTGTTATATATTTTTCTGGGTCACGGCCGGAGTGCCGGATTCCAGAGTGGAGAGCTGTTCACTCTGGTGACCGGGCTTGTGCAGCTCGGGCTGGACACACATGAGAGCATCGACCGTTATCATGATGAGCCCGGCGGTGATATGATGCGTTCCCGCCAGCTTAAGGTGCTGGCCGGCGATTACTTCAGCAGCTGGTTCTATCACCTGCTCGCCAAACACGAACAAATTGAGATGGTGGGTATTCTAAGTACGGCTATCGCTGATTTTAATGTGATGAAGGCTAATCTTTACGGCAAGATGAAAGGGCTGCTTTTCACAGCCGAACAATATTTGAAGCACACGGTACAGCTCAATATGAGGCTGTTTCTTTCTTTTACACCGATGATTGAGGAGCCGCTCCGGGATAGCTGGGAGAAGCTGTTGGTGGAGTTCAGCCAGTGCGAAACCGTAACGCAGGAGCTGCGCCGCGGCGCAGACCCAGTAAGTGCTCTGGAAGGCTACTGTTACTGGAAGGTGCTGGAGTCGGCGACGGAAGAAGAGCGCCAGCTGCTGGGACAGCAGGAGCTGGATAGCAGGGACTGGAAGAAGCTTAAGCTAAGAAGCAAATGTGATGCCCTGCTGACAGACAAGCTGCATGCATCGCTTGAGTCCATTCAGGGCTTGCTGCAGAGTATCAAGGACGAGGAACTGATCAGTGAGCTGAGTGCTGCGCTGGACCGCCTTCTTCTGCAAATGAAAATTTCCGGACAAGCTGCCGTGGAGGGTTAGAGGATGACTGTAGATAAAACTTCCGTTATGGGTGACCAAGGCATCAAGCCGAAAGAACAATTCGTACATTCCGTATTTGAGAGCATTGCCGGCAAATACGATTTGATGAATGATATCTTAAGCTTCCGCCGCCACAAAGCGTGGCGCAAGTTTACAATGCGCAAGATGAACATGAAGCGCGGGGATTCGGCAGTGGATCTGTGCTGCGGGACCTGCGACTGGAGCATCGCCCTGGCTGAGGCCAGTGAGACCGGCTGTGTCATGGGGCTGGATTTCAGTGCAGGCATGCTGGAGGTCGGCAAGCGCAAGGTAGAGGGGCGCGGACTCCAGGACCGGATATCCCTGATTCAGGGCAATGCGATGGATTTGCCCTTCGGTGATAATTCCTTCGATTATGCGACGATTGGCTTCGGACTCCGCAATGTGCCTGATCCCGTTCAAGTGCTGAACGAAATGAAGCGTGTGGTGAAGCCGGGCGGTATGGTGGTGTGCCTGGAGCTTTCGAAGCCGATGAAGCAGCCGTTCAAAGGAATTTATTTTTTCTATTTCCAGCGTGTGCTTCCGTTGCTCGGCAAGCTTTTTGCCAAGCGGTATGAGCAATATAAGTGGCTTCCCGAGTCACTCGCCCTGTTCCCGGACAGAGAGCAGCTGGCAGTGATCTTCCGTGAAACCGGCTTGCAAAAAGTGGAATCCTTCCCCTTGACCGGCGGCATCGCGGCATTACATATTGGGCTCAAGGAGAACAGCAATGTTTAAGAAAATCGGCATCTTTCTACAAATGATTAAATTTGAACATACGGTTTTTGCATTACCCTTTGCTTTTATGGGCGCTTTGCTCGGATCGGTCGTAATGTTTGGTGAACTGCCTTCCTGGAGCCAGATCGGCTGGGTTGTGATTGCCATGTTCGGTGCACGAAGCGCGGCTATGGGACTTAACCGGCTGATCGACCGGATCAGCGATGCGAAGAATCCCCGGACAGCCGGGAGAGCGATTCCTGCAGGACTGCTGAAGGTTGGAGAAGTATCGCTATTTATCGCCTTCTCGTTCTTTTTGCTGTTCTGGGCTGCTTTTAAACTGAATCCGCTGTCAGCGAAGCTGCTGCCGATTGCTGTTTTCCTGCTGGTATTCTATTCGTTCACGAAACGCTTCACCTGGGCTTGCCACCTGATTCTCGGTCTTACGATCGCGCTTGCGCCGCTCGGAGGCTGGGTTGCCGTTACGGGCACTGTAGACTGGACCTCCATGGTATTCTATTTCACTATCGTCTTCTGGACAGCGGGTTTTGATATTATTTATTCCTGCCAGGATGTGGAATTCGATCTTAAGGAAGGTCTTTACTCTATTCCTGTCCGCTTCGGAGTTGCCCGTGCGCTTCTTATTGCCAAGGTGTTTCATCTGCTTACAGGAATCGGATTTGTATCGCTGCTCTTTATTACCGAATTGAGCTGGTGGTATGTGGCGGGTATGCTGATTGCCTACATTATTTTATTTTATGAGCATTATATAGTATCCCCGAGCGACCTCAGTAAACTGCAGACGGCATTTTTCACAATGAACGGGGTGCTTAGTATTGTAGTCTTTTCCTTTACTCTGATTGACCTGGTGGTGCAGTTCTACAAATGACCGAGCTTAAGCCTAAAAATTTCGTGGTTGGCATTACCGGCGCGAGCGGCGGGATCTACGGCATCCGGCTGACAGAAACCCTGCTCTCGCTCGGTTACACGGTACATCTGGTGGTTAGCAATGCTGGCTGGCGCGTATTCAAAGAAGAATTAGGCTTCACGGCCTCAGACCGGGAAGGGTTTCTGGACGGGCGGTTCAGCAGCTATCCCGGTTCTCTTCTGTATCACCCTATCGCTGATATTGGTGCTTCGATTGCCAGCGGCTCCTTCCGGACGGAAGGGATGATCATTATGCCTTGCTCGATGGGAACACTGTCTGCTGTAGCGCAGGGCAGTTCTGACAATCTGATGACGCGGGCTGCAGATGTCATGCTGAAGGAAGGGCGCCCCTTGGTGCTTGTTCCCCGGGAGACACCGCTGCACGCGATTCACCTGGAGAATATGCTGAAGCTGTCCCGGATGGGAGTCAAGCTTATCCCGGCGATGCCGGCGTTTTATTTTGGACCCGCAACAGTCGATGATCTGATTAATTTCATGGTAGGCAAAGTGCTGGACAGCTTTAATATTGAACATACTTTATTTCGCAGATGGGGGGAATGAAGGATGACACATCCAGAGCACACCGTTATCGGTAAAATCAGTTACACCAACTCATGGCCGGTATTTCATAATTTCCATCCTTCTTCTCTCAGCTTCCCGGCAGAGATGGTGAGTGAAGTACCCGCCATTCTCAATCAAGGCATGGCCGACGGGAGCATACATGTAGGCGCATTATCCTCCTTCGCGTACGCAGCGGCCAGCGACCGGCTTCTGCTGCTTCCGGATCTGTCCGTCAGTGCTGACGGGCCGGTCAAATCGATCCTGCTCTTCTCAAGAATGCCGGTGCAGTCTATCGGCAGCGGCAGGATCGCCGTAACGAATACATCGGCCACTTCTGTCAATCTGCTGAAAATTCTGATGGACAAAGCTATAGGTGCCACCCCTGAATACATCAGTGTCCCTCCTGATCTGAACGAAATGATGGATCAGGCAGATGCCTGTCTGCTGATCGGGGATCATGCCATCCGGGCATCCTGGCAGGATCAGGGATATTACGTAACGGATCTGGGTGAGCTATGGAAGGAATGGACCGGACTCAGCATGACTTTTGCCGTCTGGGCAGTTAACCGTAGGGCTGCTTTGCGTAATCCGGAAGTGATTGCCGAGATAGCGGAAGCCTTTGCCGTCAGCAAAAGACGAGGCCTGCGTGATCTGGCGCCAATTACACATGAAGCCCGCTGCACCATCGGAGGTACGGCATCCTATTGGAACGATTACTTCCGTAATTTATGTTACGACTTTGGGGAAAGGCAGCAGGAAGGTCTGAACCTCTATTTCCGCTATGCCTATGAAATGGGCCTGCTGCCGCAGGAAGTGAAGATGGAGCTTTGGAGCCACAATCTGCTGACACGGGTGAAAGAATGAAGCGAATGCAAATATTCGGCTTGCTGAACAAAGATATGGATCAGATTGAAAAGGAACTGTACCGCAGTGTCCAGGGTGATGATGACCTGCTGACAGAAACCTCGCTGCACCTGCTCAAGGCGGGAGGCAAGCGCCTTCGTCCGGTATTTGTCCTCATGGGCGGCAAATTCGGACAGTATGACCTCGACAAGCTGAAGCGTGTAGCGATTCCGCTGGAGCTGATACATAGCGCCTCACTTGTCCACGATGATGTTATCGACGATGCTGAACTCCGGCGTGGAGAGCCCACCGTCAAGGCGAAGTGGGGCGACAAGATCGCCATGTATACCGGCGACTATATCTATGCCAAGGCACTGGTCATGACTTCGGAGCTGAAGAATCCCCGGATTCATCAGATTCTCTCCAAAGCTATGGTGGAGATGTCGATCGGAGAGATGGAGCAGATTCGTGATTTCTTCAACAGCGGGCAGAGCGTGCGTCATTACCTGCGGAGAATCCGCCGCAAGACAGCACTGCTGATAGCCGTCAGCTGTCAGCTCGGCGCCCTGGCTGCAGAAGCAGAGCCGGAGACAGCAAGGCTGCTCTATAATTACGGATACAACGTGGGGATGGCGTTTCAGATCCGTGATGATCTGCTCGATCTTTCCGGAACGGAGAAGCAAATCGGCAAACCGCCGGGCAGCGATATGCGCCAGGGCAACATTACATTGCCGGTGATTTACAGCCTGCAGGACTCAAGGCTGCGCGAAGGACTGATGGAAGAGCTGGAACTGATCCGCGGGGGGAATGGCGGGGTTGGCCGTGCAATCGACCTGATCCTTTCCGGGGACGGAATTGCCCGTGCGGAGGAGCTGGCTTCCCGCTACATCGCCAAGGCGCTTGAGGCGCTGGAGCAGCTCCCGGGCAACCGGACCAAACGTAATCTGCGCGACATCGCCTTTTTTGTCACAGGACGCGCTTATTAATCTGGCAGCTTCCGCAGATTAAGCGTTCACAGATGACGAGGTTTCTGATAATATCAGAAAATGAACAACCTGATTATGCAATCCCGTATAGACAAACCTAGCATTCATTAAGAATTGGGGAAATGGAGAGTGACTCTATGGAACAAACGTATCTGATGATCAAACCGGACGGTGTACAACGCGGATTGATCGGGCGTATTGTCGCCCGCCTGGAGGATAAGGGATTCAAGCTGGTTGCGGCGAAGCTGATTACCATTACAGAAGCACAAGCCAAGAAGCACTACGCAGAGCATGAAGGTAAAGATTTCTTCCCGGAACTGGTAGGCTTTATCACCTCCGGTCCTGTGTTTGCCATGGTATGGGAAGGCGATGATGTGGTAACGTTGTCGCGTCTGCTGATCGGCAAAACCAAAGTGGGCGAGGCATTGCCGGGAACGATCCGCGGTGACTATGCCAGCCACACCCCGCTTAATTTGATCCACGGATCAGACTCGCCGGAAAGCGCAGCACGTGAAATTGCCAATTTCTTTGCTCCGTCTGAACTGGCCCAGTATAACAAAGACATCTCAGTCTGGATGTAAGGTCCGGCGGAAGACAGGAGAATATTTATGGCAGAACGTGAAGAACCCGCATTAACCCCAGACCCGGATTACACCGGATTTATTCATAATGTCAAACAGAGCACCGGAATTGATCTCGCCCAGTATAAGGAAGCGCAGATGAAGCGGCGTCTTACGACGCTCCGCATGAAGAACGGTTACAATTCTTTTAGTGATTTTTATGCCGCAATGATGAAGGACAAGGCTTTATTCTATGAATTTCTCGACCGGATGACCATTAATGTCTCCGAATTCTGGCGTAATCCGAACCGCTGGGAAGTATTAAGGGATGTTATTCTGCCTGATCTTCAGCGTTCCGGCCGCAGACTGAAGCTGTGGAGTGCCGCCTGCTCTACCGGAGAAGAACCATATACCCTTGCGATGATCCTGTCAGACAAGAATATTCTGGCCCAGACCGGTATTCTGGCAACGGATATTGATGACGGGGCGTTGGCCAAAGCGAAGCAGGGGTTATATCTGGAGCGCTCCTTGAAAGATGTCCCTAAAGATGTGGCTGACCGGTATTTCACTCCGGAGGGACCAGTGTTCAAGGTCAGTGAAGGACTGAAGAAGAGTATCGATTTCCGCAAGCAGAATCTGCTGCTCGATAAGTTTGATGAAGGCTTCGACCTGATCATCTGCCGGAATGTAATGATCTATTTCACAGAAGAAGCCAAGAATAAGCTGTATCACAAATTCTCGGCCAGCCTGCGTCCCGGCGGCTATCTGTTCGTGGGCAGCACGGAACAGATTTTCACGCCTGCGCAGTATGGCTTCGAATCTACAGAAACCTTCTTCTACCGCAAGAAGTAGGCAGCTGCTGCTTATCCGCATTGCCTGTCACTACAGGTATACTTTAACTTCTTTTCAGTGATACTGAAGAGTAGAAACCGTATGCCAAGTGAAAGGTCGTTATATTAGATGGACAAAAGCAAGGTTATAGCCGCGTATCGACGCGGCTTCCTCACAGTCCGCGAATGCGGACAGGTTCTCGGGATTGAGGAGCTGCAGCTGCAGAGCCTGCTTGCAGCGGAGGAGGGCAGAACCGGCAGCCTGCCTCCCGCACCGGGTGACCGGCAGCTGGAGACAGGCTCTTAGGGCGGGGATGCACAGCAGCGCCGTTTCTGCTCGAAAGAGCAGGAGCGGCGCTATTCTTGTTCAGGAATAGAGTAGCTCTTGAAGGTGATCACTTTCTTGTCAAAGCCGATGGCCTATACTATAATAAGCAAAGACATTTAACATTTTAGCGGTTTACAGTCTAAAAGTGTGAAGGGGGAACGCAGCATGAGTTTACGCTATTTAACAGCGGGGGAAACGCACGGCCCCCAGCTTACAGCCATTATTGAGGGATTGCCCAGCAATTTGACACTTGATTTCGAAGAGCTTAATTTCCAGCTGCACCGGAGACAGAAGGGCTACGGCCGCGGACGCCGGATGCAGATTGAGAAGGATACCGCCGAGATTGTAGGCGGCGTGCGCCATGGTTCCACAACGGGTGCTCCTGTTGCCCTGGTGGTGGAGAACAAGGACTGGACGCATTGGAAGAACATCATGAATATCGAGCCGATTCCAGGCAGTGATGAGGAGAAGCGCCGGGTCAACCGTCCGCGTCCCGGACATGCCGACCTGAACGGCGGCTTGAAGTATAACCTTACGGATCTGCGCAATGTACTTGAGCGCTCCAGCGCCCGTGAAACGGCTGCCCGGGTTGCAGTAGGCGCAGTAGCCCGCCAGCTGCTGGCGGCATTCGGGGTGAAGATTGCCGGACAAGTGATCCGCATCGGTGAAATCGAAGCACCTGCCAACCAGCTCACGGTAGATGAGTTGATCGTGCAGACCGAAGAGTCCTCTGTGAGAGTCGTCGACAAAGAGACGGAACAGAAGATGGAGGCTTACATAGACAAGATCAAGGAAGAAGGCGACTCCATCGGCGGGATTGTGGAATGTATTGTCGAGGGTCTGCCGGTCGGCCTTGGCAGTCATGTGCAGTCTGACCGCAAGCTGGACGGAGCCATTGCCGGAGCCGTTATGTCAATTAATGCCTTCAAAGGCGTGGAGATCGGCATCGGCTTCGAGGCCGGCAAGCTGCGCGGCTCTCAGGTTCATGACGAGATTATGTATGAAGCCTCACAGGGATACTACCGGGCGAGCAACCGGCTTGGCGGATTTGAAGGCGGTATGACCAACGGGATGCCGGTGGTGGTCCGTGGAGTGATGAAGCCGATACCGACCCTGTACAAGCCGCTGCAAAGCGTGGATATCGATACGAAAGAACCATTCACTGCCCAGGTGGAACGTTCGGATGCCTGTGCGGTTCCGGCAGCCTGCGTTGTCCTGGAGAATGTAGTGGCCTGGGAGATTGCCAAGGCTTTCCTGGATAAATTCGGCGGCGATTCAATGGAAGAGATCCAAGCCAACTATAATAATTACCTGGCGCAGCTGGAGAGCTATTAAGATGCGCAGCATTACGGTAGCTCTGGGTGAACGCTCTTATCCTATTTATATCGGCAGCGGACTGCTGCAGAATATTGGTGAACTCTGCATAGAAGCCGGTTTCCCGCAGCGCAGTCCGCTGCTGGTTGTCACGGACAGTGAAGTGGCTCCGCGTTATCTGAATCAGGTAGAGGCTTCCCTGCGCGGCAGCGGATATACGGTGGTCAGCCATGTAATTCAGGCTGGTGAAGCTTCCAAATCTCTGGCCGTCTATGAAGAGGTCATTACGACAGCCATTCAGGGCGGGCTGGACCGCAGCTCTGCAGTGCTAGCGCTTGGCGGGGGAGTAGTAGGGGATCTGGCCGGATTCGTTGCCGCCTCTTATATGCGGGGAATCGGATTCATGCAGATTCCTACTACGATTCTCGCCCACGACAGCAGTGTAGGCGGCAAGGTTGCGGTCAACCATCCGCTGGCCAAGAATATGCTTGGCGCCTTCTACCAGCCGTCCATGGTGCTGTACGATCTGGACACCCTTGCTACACTTCCTCCAAGACAGGTTGCTTCGGGACTAGCTGAGGTTGTGAAGCATGGTCTGATCCTTGACAAAGAGTTCGCGTACTGGTGCCGTGAGCATGCCGGAGAGCTGCTTGCCCTGGACCCGGAGGCTCTGGGTTACGCGCTGGAACGCGGCTGTGCGATCAAGGCTGACGTTGTCTGCAATGATGAGACGGAGCAGGGGCAGCGTGCAATTCTGAACCTGGGACATACCATTGGACATGCTATTGAAGCAGTAGGCGGCTACGGCGTATTTCTTCATGGTGAGGCTATTGCTATTGGAATGGCCGGTTCAGCCCTGCTGGCCGCGAAGCTGGGCCGGGACAGAGCGATCTATGAAGATACGGTATCTATGCTCACCGCGTTGTCTCTACCGGTCAGACTGCCGGTGGAATACGATGAGGATGAGCTGATGGAAGCCATGATGCATGACAAGAAGTTCAAGGAAGGCAGAATGACCTTTATCGTGCCGGACGACATCGGTGCTGTCAGTATTGTGGGCGATGTGCAGGCAAGTGATGTGCGCGGGGTTATCGCCCAGCTCAAGAAGGAGGAAAGCCCATGGTGAACCGGGGGATACGCGGTGCAACAACCGTAACGAAGAATGAGGAAACAGAAATTTTAAGCGAGACTGTTGTGCTGCTAAGGGAAATTGTTGAGCGCAACGATGTTATTGCCGAGGATATCTGCAGTGTGTGGATCACGATGACCGCAGACCTGGACGCCACTTTTCCGGCGCGTGCCATCCGTGAGATTGAAGGCTGGGAAATGGTGCCGCTGATGTGTTCGGTAGAGATTCCGGTCAAAGGCAGCCTGCCGCAGTGCATCCGCCTGATGGTCCAGGTTAATACGGATAAATCACAGCAGGACATCCGCCATGTGTATCTGAATGAAGCCCAGCGGCTTCGTCCGGATCTCTCACAGGGCAAGTAATAAATTACATATGCGGGGTTGTCATGAACTGCCGTCATCATGTATAGTGTAGTTAGCCGAGTGAAGCAGAGTATAGTTTAGTTTAGATGAGTATAGTTGAGCAGAGTGCAGGACTTTTTTTGAAGAGCAGACCATTGATTATCAGCATTCTTTTTTGGTATACCCGTATAGAGTTTGTGCAGCAGCTGCCCATACGCTATAAGTATATCCTTTGAGGGGATGATCTGTACTCGATTTGGTTTTTGCCGGTCCCAGGCGCTTATTCACATACTTGCTAACACAAACCTCTACTCCGGTAGAGGTTTTTCTGTATTTCGGACATTACCTATAGAATCCCAGGAGGTTAGCCAAGTGACGAATCCGAGCATTGAAGAAGTAGTGTCGCTGTCGCGGAAGTATAATCTGATCCCGGTAGTGAAGAGGCTGCTGGCTGATATGGAAACACCCATCCGCTTGTTCCAGCGTTTTGCCGAGCAGGATCGTGCATTCCTGCTGGAGAGTGTAGAGGGCGGCAGTCAATGGGCACGTTATTCCTTTATCGGCAGTGATCCGTTCCTGATGATTTCAGGCAAAAAAGGCCTGATCCACGTTGAAGTAGGCGGTGAAAAAAAACAGCTGCCCGGCAAACCTGTCGAGGAGCTTAAGGCGCTGCTCCGCTCCTACCGCAGTCCCAAGCTGGACGGGATGCCTCCGTTTACGGGCGGTGCTATCGGATTCTTCGGTTATGATCTGCTGCAGTATTACGAGAAGCTGTCTGCTCATGCCGTAGATGACCTCAATATGGATGATATCCGCTTCATGTTCTGTGACCGCATCATCGTCTTCGACCATGTGAAGCAGCAGATTCTGCTGGTGGGCAATCTGCATATCAAGGATGGAGATACCGATTCCGAGATCCGGGCAGGTTATGAGGAACTGAGCCGCCGCCTGGAAAACATGGCTGAAGAGCTGCAAAAGGAAGGACCGAAGGAGAATGTTAACCGCCGCAGCATCCCGCAGGACATTGAGCTGGGTGAGATTCACTCCAACCTGACCAAGGAACAATACATCAGCAATGTGGAGCAGGCCAAAGAGTACATCCGCGCCGGTGATATCTTCCAGGTGGTGCTGTCCCAGCGGCTGCATATAGAAACCGAGGTATCTCCACTGCATGTGTACCGGATGCTGCGGACGCTGAACCCTTCACCTTATATGTATTATCTAAAAATGGACGAAGAGATCATCGTAGGCACTTCACCGGAAGCGCTGGTAAAGGTGGATAGCAGCGGACGGGTTGAGACCCGCCCGATTGCCGGAACCCGGCCGCGCGGAGAGACCGAGGCGCAGGACCGCCAGCTCGCCGCTGAACTGCTGGAGGATGAGAAGGAACGCGCGGAGCATCTGATGCTCGTGGATCTGGGCCGTAATGACCTGGGCCGTGTGTCGAAGTTCGGCACGGTGAAATGCGACTCGTTCATGGAGATCGAGAAATACTCGCATGTGATGCATATCGTTTCGAACGTGTCCGGGACGCTGGCAGACGATAAAGATTTCTTCGATGCCTTCCTCTCCTGCCTCCCGGCAGGGACTGTATCGGGGGCACCGAAGCTGCGGGCGATGGAGATCATTGCCGAACTGGAAAAGGAAGCACGCGGCGCTTATGCCGGCGCCATCGGTTATCTCGGCTTTTCCGGGAATATGGATTCCTGCATAACCATTCGCACAATTATTTTCCGCAAAGGCCGGGCTTATGTGCAGGCTGGAGCGGGAATTGTCTGGGACTCGGTTCCGGAGAAGGAATATGAAGAGACCCTGAACAAGGCCAAGGGCATGCTGAAGGCGATCCGGATGGCCGAAGCCATGTTCCCCGCCGAGGTTAAGGAGAAGCAGGTTATCAACCAGGATTATATGTACGAATACACCCCGTGAGCCGGGGATAAGCAGAGATGAGCTAAGACGAGCAGAGAATGCTCCATACTATTTTTGGCGTATGCTTCCGGAGCCGGTTTGTAAGAAGCTGATTCAGGAAGTCCGCCTACAAAACTCTTAGGAGGGAATCAATATGGAAGCAAGCCAGTTAATACAATCAGGAATTGCCGGATTAATCGAAGGAAAGGATCTTACCCGCACACAGGCACGGGAGGTAATGGGGACCATTATGGAGGGAGCGGCAACACACGCGCAGATCGGTGCACTGCTCACGGCGCTGCGTATCAAGGGTGAAACGGTAGAGGAAATCACCGGGTTCGCGGAAGCGATGCGCGGTTTCGGGACTCCGGTACTTACGGAACGTAGCCAGCTGCTCGATACCTGCGGCACCGGAGGCTCCGGTATCCATAAATTTAATATCTCCACCGCCTCGGCAATCATCTCCTCAGCCGCCTCTGTAAGAGTTGCGAAGCACGGCAACCGTTCGGCTTCCGGCAGAGCGGGCAGCGCCGATGTACTGGAGGCGCTCGGCGTCAATATTCATCTGAATGCGGAGCAGGCCCGTCAATGTCTGGACAGCATAGGGATCTGCTTCCTGTTCGCACAAATCTACCATCCGTCAATGAAGCATGCTGCTGCTCCCCGCCGTGAGCTGGGTGTACGTACTGTATTCAATATGCTTGGCCCGCTGACAAATCCGGCAGGGGCTGACCGGCAGCTCATGGGCATCTATGACCGCAACAAAACGGAAACTGTGGCCAAAGTGCTGGGCGAGCTGGGCTCTAAGCGGGCAATGATTGTCAGCAGTCTGGACGGTCTGGATGAAATCAGCATCTCGGCGCCGACCCAAGTCTCTGAGCTGAGAAATGGTGTGGTCACAACCTACGAGGTTACACCGCAGGAGCTCGGGCTGAGCCAGCATCCGCTGGAGGATGTGCTCGGAGGTGATGCAGCCGAGAACGCGGCAATTATCACTACAGTACTGGAAGGACAAATCAATCCATACCGTGATATCGTATTAGCGAATGCCGGGGCATGCATCTATGTTGCCGGTCTTGCAGATACACTACGGGAAGGCGTAGACCGGGCAAGAGAGGTAGTGGATTCAGGAGCAGCACTGCGCAAGCTGGAACAGTTAAAAGCCATGACGAAGGAGCTTGATTATGTATCTTGACCGGATTGTTGCCACCAAAGTGAAAGAGGTTGAGGCGTTAAATAAGACATTTTCATTGGAAGAGGCTGAACGGGCTATCGCTGCTCTGCCTGCAACGAGAGGCTTCCGCGCTGCGCTGACCGGGCGGCGGAACAGGGACATGGGGCTGATCGCCGAGGTGAAGAAGGCTTCGCCTTCCAAAGGCCTGATCCGTGCCGATTTTGATCCGGTTGCGATTGCTAAAGGCTATGCAGCAGGAGGCGCGGACTGCCTGTCGGTGCTTACGGACCGGGAATATTTTCAGGGCAGCGGATCGTATCTGCAGCAGGTAAGGGAAGCGGTGGAGCTTCCTCTGCTGCGCAAAGACTTCATCATTGATGAGAAGCAGATCTACGAAGCGCGCCTACTGGGAGCAGATGCTATTCTGCTCATTGCCGCTATTCTGACATCTGAGCAGCTGAGCGCATTCACCGATACCGCTGCAGCGCTTGGCCTGGATATCCTGATTGAAGTACATGACCGCGCCGAACTGGAAATGGTGCTGGCCACCGGCAAGGCTGTCCATCCCGGCGTGCTGCTTGGCATCAATAACCGGAATCTGAAGACTTTTGAAACTTCACTCTCTGCCACAGCCGAGCTTGCAGAACTGCTTCCGGAGGGACTGCCGGTCATCAGTGAGAGCGGCATTACCGGTCCGGAGGACATCGCATTCTTAAGCAAGACCCGGGCTACCGGCGTGCTGGTAGGAGAATATCTGATGCGCCAGCCGGATGTAGAGCAGGCAGTGAATCAGCTGCTCGGACCGCTTCCCGCAGGGAAGGACCGTGCTGTGCATGGCTGACACACTCGTAAAAATCTGTGGACTTCAGGACGTTGAAGTGCTAAAATCTATGAAGAGTTTGCCACTGGATTATATCGGATTCGTATTTGCCACGAGCCGCCGCAGAGTGACTGCTGAAGCTGCTGCCGAGCTTGTTGCAGAGCTGAAGGAGTGGGAGACTGGGAAGGCACCCCACGCTGCGGGAGTTTTCGTCAATCCGCAGCTTAAAGAGCTGACTGAACTGCTCAGAACTGTACCGCTGGACGTCGTGCAGCTGCATGGTCAAGAGAGCCCGCTGTTCTGCAGCGGGGTCAAGCAGGCTTTTCCGCAGATTCAAGTATGGAAGGCACTTTCTGTGGCGGGCCATGCCCCTGATGCCGGAACCGGCATTCATGCTCTCCTGGAGAGCTACGCAGGTACAATCGATGCGCTTCTCCTGGATACCTATGATCCGCAGGGCAGCGGAGGCTCCGGACGTACGTTTGACTGGGAACAGATTCCGCTATATCAGCAGGCCGCGGCGGAAGTAGCGCTGCCTTTATTTATAGCCGGAGGACTGCACCCGGACAACGTGAATGAGCTGCTGGACGGCTACGCGCCATATGGCGTGGATGTATCCAGCGGAGTGGAGAGTAACGGCCTTAAGGATATCGCAAAAATGACAGCTTTCGTGGAAAGGGTGAAGCAATCATGATACAAGTACCGGACAAGAACGGACGTTTTGGTTCTTTTGGAGGCCGCTTCGTTCCTGAAACCTTGATGAATGCACTGATTGAGCTGGAGGAGGCCTACCGTAAATTCTCGGCAGACCCGGCTTTTCAGGAGGAAATAGATTACCTGCTTAAGCAGTATTCCGGACGCGAGACCCCGCTGTATTATGCGGAGCGGCTAAGCAAGCATCTGGGCGAAGCCAAGATCTATCTGAAGCGTGAGGACCTGAATCATACAGGTGCGCACAAGATCAACAACGCTATCGGACAAGGCATTCTGGCCAAAATGATGGGTAAAACCAAGGTGATTGCCGAAACGGGAGCCGGGCAGCACGGCGTGGCTACCGCTACAGTTGCAGCCCTGCTCGGTATGGAATGCAAGGTATTCATGGGCGAAGAGGATACCCGCCGCCAGGCACTGAACGTCTTCCGTATGAAGCTGCTTGGTGCAGAGGTAATTCCTGTAACCTCCGGGTCAAGAACCCTGAAGGACGCCGGTAATGAGGCACTGCGCTACTGGGTGAGCAACGTTGAGGATACCTTCTATATTCTTGGTTCTGCGGTAGGCCCGCATCCCTATCCAATGATGGTCCGTAATTTCCAGCGGATTATCGGGGATGAGACCCGCCGCCAGATTCTGGAGGCTGAAGGACGCTTGCCGGATCTGCTGGTTGCCGCGGTAGGCGGAGGCAGTAATGCCATCGGCATGTTCTATCCTTTTATGGAGGATGAGCAGGTTGGCATGATTGGTGTTGAAGCTGCCGGCAAGGGAATTGATACTCCGTTCCATGCAGCAACCATGAGTAAGGGGAGTCATGGCGTCTTCCAGGGATCGCTCAGCTACCTGCTGCAGGATGAGCACGGACAGGTGACTGAAGCGCATTCCATATCGGCCGGACTGGATTATCCCGGTGTCGGACCCGAACACTCCTATCTGAAGGATATTCACCGCGCACAGTATGTGCCGGTTACGGATGACGAGGCGCTGGATGCGCTGAAGCTGCTCTGTCAGACGGAAGGCATCATCCCTGCCCTGGAATCTGCCCATGCGATTGCCCATGTGGTTAAGCTCGGCAAGACACTGACCAAGGATGATATTGTAGTCATCTGCCTGTCCGGACGCGGCGACAAAGACGTGGAATCGATCATGGCCTATACGGAAGGGGCGGGGAAATAATGACTACCGAAACTACAAACCGGATGGATTTGACCTTCAAAAAGCTGCGGGCAGAGGGCCGGGCAGCCCTGATTCCTTTTCTTACCGTAGGCGATCCCGATCTTGAGACTACGCTGGATATTATCGCTGAGCTGGAGGCGGCCGGTGCGGACATTCTCGAGCTCGGAGTTCCCTATTCCGACCCGTTAGCCGACGGTCCGGTCATTCAGCGGGCTTCCTCCAGAGCCCTGCGCAGCAACATTCATCTCCGCACCTGCATGGAGACAGCCCTTAAGGCACGTCAGGCCGGCAGCCAGTTGCCCTTCATCTTGTTCACCTACTATAATCCGGTGATGCAGATGGGACTGGATACCTTCTTCGCTGAGCTGGATGCCCATGAAATCAGCGGGCTGATTATTCCCGATCTGCCTGTTGAAGAGTCGGAGGACATGCGTGAGCGCAGCCGTGCAGCCGGAGTGAATCTGATTCCGCTGGTAGCCCCGACTTCCAGTGAGCGGATTGCACGGATTGTTTCCGGCGCCAGCGGGTTCGTTTACTGCGTATCTTCGCTTGGTGTAACCGGAGAACGTTCTACCTTTCATACCGGGGTGGATGACTTCATTCAGTCCGTCCGCCGCTCTACAGACCTGCCGATCGCTGTAGGATTCGGGATTTCCACTGGAGAACAGGTGTCCCGGTTTGCGAAGATTTGCGATGGTGTAGTCGTCGGCAGTGCCATTGTCCGCAAGGTAGAGGATGTCATTCCTCTGCTGGCCCAGCCGGAGACAAGAAGTGCAGGACTGTTGCAAATTCGTGAATTTGTGGCACAATTAAGACCATAACGGTCTGCATACTGACCTGATACTAGCCAATTACTTCTAGAGAGCGAGGATGGGCCATGAACCCGAAACCTAATATCGTCGACCTCCCTGTCTACAAGCCGGGGAAACCGATCGAAGAAGTCAAGAAGGAGCTGGGCTTAAGTGATGTTATTAAGCTGGCATCCAACGAGAACCCTTACGGGGCAGCACCAAGCGCAAAAGCCGCTATTGTAGCGGAACTGGATAATCTGTATTTATACCCGGACGGTTCCGCTGCCGAGCTGACTGCAGCATTGGCAGAGCATCTGGGAGTAGCAAGTGACAACATTATTTTTGGCTGCGGGTCTGACGAGATTATTGCTCTGATCGCACGTGCTTTTTTCCTGCCCGGTGACGAGACCATAATGGCGGACCAGACCTTCTCCGTCTATAAGAGTAACGCAGATATAGAGGGTGCTGTATCTATTGAAGTGCCCTTGAAGAATGGTACCCATGATCTGGATGCCATGCTGGCGAAGATTACGGACCGTACCAAGGCAATCTGGATCTGCAATCCGAACAATCCGACCGGAACCATTGTGCCGGAGGATGCCCTGATTACTTTCCTGGATGCAGTACCGGCCGGAGTTATGGTTATACTGGATGAGGCATATTTCGAATACGTGACCGATCTGAGTTACTCTGACGGGATTAAGCTGCTGGATACTTACCCCAATCTCGTTGTACTCCGCACGTTCTCCAAGATCTACGGTCTTGCAGCACTCCGCATCGGTTACGGCGTGGCCAGCCCGCAGATTATCTCCTTGATCAATAAAGTGCGGGAACCGTTCAATACCACCCGCTTAGCCCAGGTAGGGGCGCTGGCTGCATTGGCTGATCAGCAATATGTCCAGCAGTGCCGGTCGCTTAACAGTGCGGGTATTGTCCAGCTGCAGGTTGAATTCCAGCGCCTAGGCCTTGAGTCCTTCCCGGCACACGGCAATTTCATCATGGTGGATGTGCGCAAGCCGGCCTTTGAGGTCTTCGATGCCCTGCTGCGGCAAGGTATTATCGTGAGAGCAGGCCACCACCGCTACCCGACCTACATCCGGGTTACTGTCGGCTCTGCCGAGCAGAATACGGCCTTCATCGCTGCTTTGGAGAAGGCGCTTGAAGAACAGGGAGTACGCGCATAACCTATATCAGAAGAAGCAGGATTGACGATATCACAGAAGGCAGGTAGTTCTAAGAACATGACGACAAAAATAGCAATTTTCGGTGTCGGTCTGATCGGCGGCTCACTGGCCCTTTGCTTCAAAGGCAAGGAGGGCCTGACCGTAGTAGGGCATGCCCACCGTCCTGAATCAGCAATCAAATATGTCAGCAGAGGTGTAGTCGACGAGGCTACCCTATCGCTTGAAGAAGCGGCGCTTGGCGCCGATTATATTTTTCTGTGTGTGCCTGTTGGCATGATAGAGGATTATCTTCAGCAGCTAAGCCGCCTGCCGCTGAAGCCGGGCTGTATTATCACCGACGTCGGCAGCACCAAGGCCAGCATAGCCGCCTGCGCAGTTTCCCTTGACCTTCCCGGTGTGCATTTCATCGGCGGCCATCCGATGGCCGGCTCGGAACGCTCGGGTGTAGAGGCAGCCTCCTCCTTGCTGTTCGAGAATGCCTATTACGTGCTGACGCCTCCGCCCGGAGTTCCGGAGGAAGCTTATCATGCACTGGAATCCTTGCTTCTACATACCAGAGCGCATATTGTCCGGCTTGACCCGGAGCGCCATGATGAGATTGTCGGAGCGATCAGCCACCTGCCGCATATAATTGCGGTGGCGCTGGTCAATCAGATTCATGCTTACCATGATTCAGACTCTTTGTACAGCACACTTGCGGCCGGCGGCTTCCGGGATATTACGCGGATTGCCTCAAGTGATCCGATCATCTGGCGCGATATCCTGCTGAATAACCGCTCGGTTATGCTGCGTCTGCTCAAAGACTGGAATGACGAGGTTTCTTCATTCATTCATCTGCTGGAGCAGGGGGATGGTGCAGGGATCGAGTCGGCCTTCCATGAGGCGAATGAATTCCGCAGCCAGCTGCCAGAGCGCCGGAAGGGAATGATTGTCCCGTTGTTCGACCTTCATATTGATGTTCCCGATCATCCCGGGATTATCGGACGCATCACTACAGAGCTTGGCGACCAGGGCATCAACCTTAGCAACGTGCAGATTATTGAGAGCCGGGAGGATGTTCCCGGGATCATGCGCCTGTCGTTCCGCCAGGAGCATGATATGGAGCGGGCCAAGGTTGTATTGCAGCAGAATGATTATACGGTATATGTGTAGCGAAGAGCCGGGGCGTGATGCCCCGGCTTT
>NZ_JUEI01000042.1:0-35738 GCF_000802655.2 Paenibacillus sp. IHB B 3415
TTTTAACCTAAGGTGTGCGAACAGGGGCTGCCTTTCGTTCATCATAACTACTGTTGCAGAGCGGGTGCCTGAGGGAACCTTAAAAGGGAAAGGTAAAGGTATGCAAGGTAGGGCCCAATTAACCTTGGTAAGCTGTATATTTTGCCTTCCGGGCGGAATATGCTTTGGGGTCCCCGCTAATCTGCTGAGTTATCTTCACCGGGTTGGTAGCTTGCGTTGCGGGGGTACTTTACCGTGCCAAACTTTGGTCCTGCGGCAAACTGTGATAGTATTTTAGTAGAGAGTTATGGACTCAGACTGCGTATAGAAAGAGGGATATACTTGAGCGTTGATACTAATGGGGCGGGTAAAGCGGCGGAAGATGCGGCTGCCCGCCAGGAGCAGGAACTGATTACTGCAGCAATTGCGAAGGAACTTGGCATTAGCCTGAAGCAGGTGCGGACTACGGTGGGGCTGCTGGATGAGGGCAACACGATTCCGTTTATCGCCCGGTACCGCAAGGAAATGACCGGAGAGCTGGATGAGAACGCGCTGCGCGATATCGAAGAACGGCTTGGATATCTGCGCAACCTCGGCGAGCGGAAGAAGGATGTCATCCGCAGCATTGAGGAGCAGGGTAAGCTGACCCCGGAGCTGCAGGCGCAGATCATGAAGGCTGTGAAGCTGCAGGAAGTGGAGGACTTGTACCGTCCGTTCAAGCAGAAGCGCAAGACACGGGCCAGTGTTGCCAAGGAGAAGGGGCTGGAGCCGCTTGCCGATTGGATCATGGAGCAGCGCCGCCAGGGCCATCCTTATGAAGAAGCGGCGAAATATATAGATGCGGATAAAGGTGTAGACAGTGCGGAGCTTGCTGTCCAAGGGGCAATGGATATCATTGCCGAGAATATTGCCGATGATCCGGCCATCCGTTCCTGGGTGCGCCAGTATACGGCGAGCCAGGGGATTCTGGTCTCCGAAGCCAAGGATGCGGAGCAGGAGAGCGTATACGAGAATTACTATTCCTACCGTGAGCCTGTGCACAAAATGCCGCCTCACCGTATTCTGGCCATCAACCGCGGGGAGCGGGAGAATGTGCTGAAGGTCGGCATTGAGATTATTGCCGATAAGATTCACGCTTTCATTATCCGCAAGCTGGTGAAGGGTCCGTCCCCGGTCAAAGAGCTGCTAGAAGCCGTGACCGAGGATGCCTACAAACGGCTGATTGCACCTTCCGTCGAGCGCGAGGTGCGCGGGGAGATGACGGAAAAAGGCGAGGCGCAAGCGATTTCCATCTTCTCCGGAAATCTGCGCAGCCTGCTGCTGCAGCCGCCGGTGAAGGGCCGCCATGTGCTGGGCGTAGACCCGGCCTACCGCACCGGCTGCAAGCTGGCTGTTGTGGACGATACCGGCAAGCTGCTGGAGGTAGCGGTCACGTATCCGACGCCGCCGAACAACAAGAAGAAAGAGGCGGCGGCCAAGTTCAAAGAGCTGATTGCCAAATATGGCATTCAGCTTATCGTAATCGGCAACGGCACCGGCTCGCGGGAGACGGAGCAGTTCACGGCCGAGGTCATTGCCGAGGTCGGGAATCCTGAGCTGGCCTACCTGATCGTTAACGAGGCAGGGGCCAGCGTGTATTCGGCCTCCAAGCTGGCGCAGGAGGAGTTCCCGGACCTTGATGTGGCGGAGCGCAGTGCCGCCTCCATCGCCCGCCGCGTGCAGGACCCGCTCGCGGAGCTGGTGAAGATCGACCCGAAGGCGATCGGTGTCGGGCAGTACCAGCATGATGTGTCGCAGAAACATCTGGAGGAGAGCCTTAAGGGCGTCGTGGAGTCGGCGGTTAACCACGTCGGTGTCGACGTGAATACCGCTTCGGCCTCGCTGCTGTCCTATGTGGCGGGAGTCAATGCGACGATCGCCAAGAATATTGTGAAGTTCCGCGAGGAGAACGGCAAGTTCGCCACGCGCAAGGCACTGCAGAAGGTGCCGCGCCTGGGCGCGAAATCCTACGAGCAGTGCATCGGCTTCCTGCGTATCCCCGGAGGGGATAACACGCTGGACCGCACGCCGATCCACCCGGAATCCTATCCGGTGGTCGACCGGCTGTTCCGCGAGCTGGGCCTCGATGTGGAGAGGCTCGGCAGCAAGGAAGTAGCGCAGCAGCTGGAGGTGCAGGATGCCGCCGAGCTGGCTGTGAAGCTGGATGTCGGCGTGCCTACGCTGCGCGACATCCTGGAGAGTCTGCAGCGCCCGGGCCGCGATCCGCGCGAGGAGCTGCCGCTGCCGATCTTCCGCACGGATGTGCTGAAGATCGAGGACCTGGTTCCCGGCATGGAGATGCAGGGAACCGTCCGCAACGTGATCGATTTCGGCGCGTTCGTCGATATCGGCATCAAGAACGACGGGCTGGTCCATATCTCCCAGCTGAGCGGCAGCTTCGTGAAGCACCCGATGGACGTGGTCTCCGTGGGAGACAATGTCACCGTATGGGTGATGGGCATCGACTTGAAGAAAGGCCGCGTCAGCCTGACCATGCGCCAGCCGCGCGAGGTGGCCGGCAGCGTGAAGTAGGGCCGGCGGTATCGCTGGCAGGTTGAACCAAGGGCAGGCGGTATACGAGGCTGGCCATGCGAGAAGTTAGACCGGCGCTGCAAGCTGGGCGGCAGCGTGAAGCAGGCCGCCGATATCGCTGGCAGGTCCTGTAGAGTAGGGCCAGTGAAACGGGGACCGCAGCGTAACGAAGGGCCAAGCGGCAGATGCCGGGGCTGGCGCGGACTCGTGGCACAAGGGAAGGCGGGCCCATTGGGCCCGGCTTGTCGAACACGCGGAAACTGGCCCGTCTGAGCTCTATTGCACGAACTGTTGCGGACTCAGATGACCCTATTTTGCTGAAATTAGCGTTTGGATCGCGGTTGCGGACTCAAAGGCCTCTATTTCATGACTCGAGGCCTGCTGGCATGCCCGAAAGATCAAATAACGTCTTCTGAGTCCGCAAGGGAAGAAAAACAGGCTGATTTCGCAAAATAACGTCTCTGGAGTCCGCAAGGAAGAATGCCAACATGTACAGTGGAGTGGAGCACCAGGGCAACTGGATATTGGACAGTCACTGTGGAGCTCCAGCAAACTAACCTATTAATAATGACCAGCCAACGAATACAGCAGCAGAAGAAACGAGTACGAAACACCACGGCTAATAACCAATCAAGACAGAATAAGACCCAAATCAGAACCAACCCAAGAACCAACCCAAGAGCCAACCCAAGAACCAACCCAAGAGCCAACCCAAGAACCAACCCAAGAACCAACCCAAGAACAACCCGCTGACCAGCCGGACGGCTGCGCTTCCTTGACCAGGACGGCGCAGCCGTTTTTTGGCAACCCTAAATAGCAGATGTAACGCTCCAGGCCAAGCTGCGGTAAAGAATGGTTATAATTGTTAATGATCTTAATCCCTCTTCCACACAGTGTTATGATGAACAAAAACAGAAGGTGGCGGACCGGTATTGAGCAATAGAGTGATCAGGAATTTCGGGCAGAACGATATGGCGGCGCTTGGGGAAATGTATGCGCGGGTGTCGGCACAGGAGGATGTGCTTTTTTGGTGGGTTGGGGAGGAGAGCAACTGGGAGAATGTAATCTGTGCCTTTGAAGGAGACAAAATGGTAGCCAAAGGTCAGCTACAGATCTTCAATGTGGTTCCCCCGGGACGTCTGCCTGGAAGCAAACATAAGATTTTTGTGAATCTGAAAACACTGCCCGGGCGTGAACAGGATATCGGACTGCTGGATAGTGTCTACTCTCTTCTGCTGCAACGGGCGCATGAACTAAAGGGAACACTGTCCCGGGAATACGGAACGGTTCTGTGTACGGGGAATTACGCCGCAGAAGAGAGCTGCAACACTTATTTCGCACAGCATCTGGGTTACCTGCCGTATAGCCGGTTATATACGCTCCATCGTGACTTGAACGAACCTATACCCGTGGCAGAGCTTGCGGCAGGTCTTGAATCAGCGTGGGTTCAGTTGGATTCGCCGGAGCAGAGAGAGGCTTATCTGGAACTGGAGGCTGAGATCTGGCCGGATACCCCGCTGGGCGTGGAACGTCTGCTGGAATATCAGGAGCATCCGCTCTGGACATCGGCTGTTGTACGGGATGCAGGCAAGGTTGCCGGCAGTCTGATGGTCTGGCAGGAAGATCAGAAAGGGATTATCGAGGATGTGTTTGTCCGTGAGCCATGGAGAAGACGCGGGATCGCCAAGGCACTGCTGGTCCGCGCCCTGGCATATCTGAAAGAGCACGGGCTGGACCGGGCGCAGCTTATCGCCATGACTACCAATGAATCGGCACTGTCCCTGTACGCATCCGTGGGTTTCCAAACGGGACGGCAGGAGATCAGATTGTATACGGAGCTGGATTAATAATCGCTCAGGATGAATTCCTCTGCACAGTGAAATCGGCACAGTGAAAGTTGGGAGGACGTTTATATGACAGTGGAACTAAAGCCAGTCTCTATTGAGAATTGGTATGAATGTACCCAGCTTACGGTTAAGCCAGAGCAGTTGAATGTTTTTCCTGCACCTGTGGTTTATTGGATTGCTGAATCGAAATATGTTGATGAATTTGAATCACAAGCATCAAGGCAAAGGGTATGGCAAGGCAGCAATGGAAACATTGATTCAGTTGATGAGTGATTCGAATTGTACAAGAATCATGATTGGGCACCGGCCAGACAATATGATTGCGGGAAGAATGTATGAAGCTTTAGGGTTTCTAGCCAGTGAAGAAGTAATTGACGGTGAAATCGTACGTCTGCTGCAAATCAGTTAACTAGCCCCCTCCCAATGCTTACCGCCCCACGTGACAAGAGCCTTGCAACTATATCCGCCCGGGCAGCGTCTACAAGGGTAAGAATAGCAGCATGAGGAGGGATATCATGTATAAGGCAAGATCAATTGGTTTCACCGCGCTGATGGTTGTAATGCTGTTTCTTGCAGCCTGCAGTTCAGCACCTGACACGGCTCAGGAAGCAACACCCGCACCGGATCATACAGAGGCACCTACTCAGGAGCCCGCTCCGGCAGTACCATCCCCGGCACCGGCCGCGACGGTTGCTCCAAGTCCTGAGGCTACGGAACCAACTCCGGTAGCGGAAGACCCCGGACCGCCGGAGGAAGGCACACCGCCTACAGCGCTGGAAGCGGCAACCACAGTAATGCGGGCGCTGAAGGACGGGAATATGGAGACGCTCGCCGCGTGGGTACACCGGGACAGAGGGGTCCGCTTTTCCCCTTACGCTTATGTTGATGTTGATAAAGACATTGTGTTCAGTCAGGATGAGCTAAAGGCTGCAATGCAAGATCCGGTAAAGCGCGAATGGCGTGAGTTCGCCGGTACCGGAGAGCTGATTAAGCTGACCTTTGCGGACTATTATAAGCGGTTTGTGTACGATGCGGATTTTTCCGGTAAATCTGAAGTTGCACTGAATCAGGGCTTGGGCCAAGGAACGACTCTAAATAATCTCAATGAGGTGTACCCCAAGGAGACCCATGACTTCGTAGAATATCATATCGCCGGTATCGATCCTTCCTTAGAGGGCATGGACTGGCGCAGCCTGCGGCTGGTCTTCGAGAAGAATGGCCAGGACCATATTCTTGTAGGGATCATTCATGATCAGTGGACACCTTAACGTAAGGACTGAAAGCGCCAGTTATTAGTAAAATCGCAAAAAGCCGCATCCCTTGGTTATCCCAACGGCGATGCGGCTTCTTTTGACGAATATGCGTTTATACGTTACTGCCATGTGCCATGGTATCAAGCCGACGCCGCTGTATTTCTCACTTACATCCCTGCAGATGAATCAGCAGAAGTCGAACCAGTTATAGATTTGGCTACCGCTGTATACCCTTCTGGCAGGTAAGTCACGGCAGTACCCGTTGAGATCACCTGAATGCTTATAGAGCCGGCAGGCGGTGAAGTCACTTTGAAATAGATCACTGCTGTTTGGTTAGCGCCGAATTCAATCCGCTCAATCGACAGGCCGTAACCCGGGTTAGGCAGATTCTCAACCGTGACGGTTGCTTTATTGACGCCAGTTGCCGCTTTTTCCAGTGTAACCGCTGCTTCATAGTCATTAACCGGGGCAGTGGCGCTGTCATCCGGAGTGATTACCTCTTTAGCAAATTTGGCTGCATCATAGATCAGGACTGCGGCTTCCGCACGGGTAACCGGTTCATTCGGACGGAAGGTGTTATTCTTCTCTAGTAGGATCAGGCGGGTATTGACCAGAATCTGCAGACTGTTCATTTCCGCTGTAGACAGCTTACCGCCATCCGTGATATCCGCATACATCAGCGTAACCGGGAAATTCCCTTTACTCTGCAGCGCCTGGGTCAGCAAATGAGCGAACTGGATCCGCGTCATTGCCGCATTGGGGTTGATGGACTTGTCCAGAGACAATCCGCTCTGCTTGGCAGCCAGGAATGCGGAGGCATACCATGCGTTATCTTTTACGTTTTCGAAGTAATCGCTGGCTTTGCTGCCGGTTGTATTCTGCGGAGACAGCTTGAGGCCGCTGACGATGAACTGAAGGCCTTGGGCGTAAGTCAGCTTGGATTTCGGTGCGAACATATCACTGGTAATTCCGTTAATGATGCCATTTTGATGAAGTGCATTGATTTTGGATTCGGCAGCATTGCCCTTCAGATCCGAAAAGGCAGAAGCCGATGCTCCGAATGATACTGTTGCTGCCAGAATGCTGCACGCTAGAGTGATTTTTGTAGCGCGCTTCTGGAATGATTTATTCTTCATTGTGCCTCACCTCTTATACTCTTAGATGGCCAAAGGGGCCGAAATGTTGCAGGCAGATCTGATTAAGCTGAAAAATATTGTAGTTAGGCTGAGTTATGTGCGTCTGTACCCTAATTGCAGAAGACTCGTTCGTTGAGGGTAGTATCAGCAGACCGCGGGGCCGTCATCCGGGAAAGTGCTTAACGATTGAACATTAGCGGCATTTGGCTGTACACTTGAAGCAGGGTCAGTAAACGGATTCAACCACTATCAGGCATTCATACATTCGGCTTATGACAGGAGAACATAGATGATTCAGCAGCAGAGGGTTGAACGGATCAACGTGGGGATTTTTGCCCATGTAGATGCGGGGAAGACGACTACGACGGAGCATATATTATATGAGAGCGGGCGGATTCGCGCACTTGGCAGTGTGGACAGCGGAACGGCGCTGACGGATTCCATGGAGGTGGAGCGGCAGCGGGGGATTTCTGTGCGGGCGGCTCTGGCATCATTCTCGTGGCGGGGAGTGCAGATTAACCTGGTCGATACCCCGGGGCATGTGGATTTCCTGTCTGAGGTGGAGCGCAGCTTGCGGGTGATGGATTGTGCGGTATTGATCCTGTCAGCAGTGGAGGGCGTGCAGGCACAGAGTGAGATGATCTGGAATGCGCTGCGCAAGCTGGGGGTTCCTACGCTTATTTTCGTGAATAAAATGGACCGGATCGGCGCGGATCCAGCCGCTGTGCTAACTCAGGCGCGGACCTATCTGTCCGGGGATATTGTGCCTGTGCAGCAGCCCTTATATAGGGAACGGAAATACATAGGGGCGGCGGATTTGTGGAGTGAAGGCGCAGATGCGGCGGCGCGGACAGAACTGCTGGAAGCGCTCGCGGAGCGGGACGAGGAGCTGCTGGAGCTGTATATGGCGGACGGTACGGCAGATCTGGCTCGGTGGAAAAGAGAGCTGGCCGTTCGGACGACCGCAGGAAGAATGTATCCGCTGGTGTATGGCGTAGCGGCCAAAGGTCTCGGTGTCACGGCGCTGCTCGATGCCATGACCGAGTATTTCCCGCGCGCGGGCGGAGATGCGGAACAGCCGGTATCCGGCATCGTGTACAACATCCAGCGTGACAAAAGCATGGGCCGCATGGCCTTCGTGCGTCTCTATGAAGGAACTATCCGCAACCGGGATACGGTGATGAATTATACGCAGGAGGTCCAGGTCAAGGTGACGCAAATCCGCAAGGTTGAAGGCGGACGCACCGAGGATGTGGGGGCGCTGGAAGCGGGGGATATCGCCGTAGTCTACGGGCTGTCCGGGGTGCGGATCGGCGATGTGCTGGGCCGGCCGGAGGCCATTCCGCAGGAGGCGAAGCTTGCCGTGCCGCTGCTGACCGTACGTGTCTTCTGGGGAGCGGATGCCGACGACCATAAGGTGATTGCCGCATTTCAGGAGCTGGCCGACGAGGACCCGCTGCTGGATACCCAGTGGCTGCAGGAAGAACGGGAGCTGCATATCAAGGTGATGGGGCCGATCCAGCTGGAGATTCTGGACAGTGTATTGCAGGAGCGATTCGGGCTGAAGATCACCTTCGGCCCGCCATCGGTGATCTACAGGGAAACGCCAAGCCGCGCAGGTGAAGGCTACGTTGCCTACCTGATGCCGAAGCCGTGCTGGGCGATTCTGAGGTTCCAGATAGAGCCGGGCCCGCCGGGCAGCGGCCTCGTCTATGAATCATTGGTGCGCAGCTCCGATCTGCTGCCGCAATACCAGAACGAGACGGCCCGCCGCGTGCCGGAGGCGCTGCAGCAGGGTCTGCGCGGGTGGGAGGTCACCGACCTCAAGATCACACTGGTGGAGGGGAACCACCATGTGTGGCATACCCATCCGCTGGATTTTGCCGTGGCTACGCCCATGGCCATCATGGATGGGCTGGCCCATACCGGCACCAGCCTGCTGGAGCCGGTCCTGCAGGTGCGCATCGTCGTGCCTGAGGAGAACGGCGGCCGTGTGATGAACGACCTCGTGCAGATGCGCGGCACCTTCGAGCCGCCCGTGCTTCAGGGCGATCGGATGATCATCGAAGGCAGGCTGCCACTGGCAACCTCGCTAGATTATCCTGTGACCTTAAGCTCCTACACGAAGGGGCGGAGCACGTTCACATCCTTTTTTGCCGGCTATGAACCGTGCCCGCCAGACGTCATTGCCGAGCGCACCCGCCGGGGCGTGAACCCGCTGGATCAGGCGAAGTATATTCTGAGCGTGCGGAAGGCGCTGCAGGGGTAAGATGGGTAAAGAAATAGGCAGGGCCTGAGAATCAGTAGCATAGTATAACGAGAGAAGCAGCAATGGAGAGGAGAGGACCGCATGTTTAGAAGCCTGAAGCGGCGAATCGACAATGCGAACCAAATGCAGCGAATGCGCAACGAGAATCCCGATGAGTTCCGGCGGGCACTGGAGAAGCATACCCGTGAACAGCAAGCCCCAGATAACACTCCCTCGGTACAATCCGGACCAGCTATCCGGTTTGCCCGTTGGTTCCTCTACTTGCTGACCGCGCTCATTCTGCTGGTCATTTTCCTCGGCGTGCCCCAGGCGGATAATCCCATATTTTCACTGCTCAGCTTTGGCCTGCTGCTGTCTCTTCTGTATATGGCGGCTGGTCTGGCCCATCCCTCTATTGTATTTTTCCGGAAAAAACGTTCCCGAATGTTTGCACTCGAACTGTTCGGGCTGATCAGCGGTTTGCTGATTCTACTGATGACGGTTTTTCATACTTAGGAGGGAATTAATTACTTTTGCAGAATATAATCCTGGATCAACAGGTAGAAGATGATCAGTGCGAATGGCAAGCTCCCATGAAATCCCCGGGTCCTTCGCACCTCAGAATTTGACGAAACCTTCTAAGTTAGCGATTGTTTAAGAAAAGTCAACGGCTGATCGATACTTATTGTAGTATCGTTTCGGGGAAAGTGCAGTGAATTGATGCAGGAACAGCATGGAATGTGCTGCTTTCCGCTGTCGCACTCCGTGTGGGGTCGTGGATTGAAATTAGAGTCTATGGACGATAGCGTGAATAGCGTGGAGGTCGCACTCCGTGTGGAGTGCGTGGATTGAAATTTAATACCGCTGGAACTGAATGGCTTTTTTGTTATGTCGCACTCCGTGTGGAGTGCGTGGATTGAAATGTTACGGACCGGATAAGAGCATTCCGTTCCGAACGTCGCACTCCGTGTGGAGTGCGTGGATTGAAATCACAAGTACCTCGGCGAACAAGGCGACTACACTCGTCGCACTCCGTGTGGAGTGCGTGGATTGAAATGTTCCCGAAAAATGCGCATTACCATAAGCGCTAATCGTCGCACTCCGTGTGGAGTGCGTGGATTGAAATTTCGGAGTAAAGTCATTCTTCGGTGCTGGAATTAACGTCGCACTCCGTGTGGAGTGCGTGGATTGAAATTCGAAAGAAGGATCCGAAAGCTCGCCGGTCCAAGGGTCGCACTCCGTGTGAGTGCGTGGATTGAAATCCCAAGGACACGAATATACCTCTGATATTCGGCCGTCGCACTCCGTGTGGAGTGCGTGGATTGAAATCCACCACCTAACCGCGAGACCGTCCACAGCGAGGTGTCGCACTCTGTGTGGAGTGCGTGGATTGAAATAAAATGACTATCAACTTGGAGGCATATATGATCGTCGCACTCCGTGTGGAGTGCGTGGATTGAAATGGCGATATCATAAAAATTCTCGCCCATGTTTTGGTTGTCGCACTCCGTGTGGAGTGCGTGGATTGAAATAGATCATAGTGGCCCCAGGCGACGATGGCGTAGAGGTCGCACTCAGTGTGATATACGTAAAATAAAAAAACAGATCATGTCCCGGAAGTCAGGCATGATCTGTTTTTCAATTCATTTGCTTGTAACCTTACAATAAGCCTTGCATCGAGAATTATTCAACATCAGTTGCCGGCTGCAGCCAACGCGATCCCATTACAGGCTCTGCTGTAGCGGTGTAGCCTTCGGGCAGATAAGTGGAGACCGTCCCTTTGGTGATGACTTGCGGGTACATCATATCCGGATCGGGCAGGGTTATTTTGAAGTAGATCACTGCTTTGGTGGCACTTGTGAATTCGATGCGCTCCACCGCCAGGCCGTAGCCGGGGTTAGGCAGATTATCGACGGTGATGGTGGCTTTATTGACGCCTTCAGCCGCTTTTTCTAGTACGACATCCGAAATGTAGTTATTGACCGGAACTGGTTCCGGTTCAGAAGGCTCAATGACTGTATCGTCTTGGTTGATCACCCGCGCTGCAAACTCAGCGGCATCATGAACCATAACAGCAGCCTCGGAGCGGGTGATGATATCGGCCGGGCGGAATTTTCCGTTGTCCAGCGTAATCACCTTCATGTTCAGCAGAATCTGCAGGCTGTTCATGATTTCTGAAGAGAGGTGTCTGCCATCCGCAACATCTACATACATTTCGGTAACCGCAAAATCACCCTTGCTCTGCAAGGCTTCGGTTAACAGATGAGCGAATTCTGCGCGGGTCAGGTTTGCGTTCGGATTGGCATTCTGTGCCAGAGTCAAACCGCTCTGCTTGGCGGTCAGGAACGAGGAGGCATACCAGGCATTATCTTTTACATTGTCAAAAAAACTGCTGGCCGTGGAAGTGCTGCCCGTATCTGTCTGTGGCGTCAGTGCCAGCCCTTTGACGAGAAATTGAACGCCTTGCGCCAGGGTTACTTTAGCGTTGGGGGCAAAAAGGTCACTGGTTATACCGTTAATCACACCGGCGTCATGCAGCGCATTGATTTTGGTTTCGGCAGATTGTCCGTTCAGATCAGAAAAGGCAAAAGCGGATGCTCCAAACGACAAGCTGGCAGCCAGGATTCCGCACGCGATGCTCATTTTTTTTGCGCGCTTTATGATATTAGTTGTTCTCATTGTGCATCACCTCTACCTATTAAGATGGCTTTTAGGTGAGAAATGTTGCACTTGGCGAAGAAAAAACTCCTGAATAATTATCTTATTCCATCAGTTAACACGCTGATTATGTGTATGCATTGAGAGCAGTAAAGTGAATTCAAGAAAAATTGAGATGGATTTACTGTTTTTTAAGTGAAGTGCCGCTGTCGCTCCTAATGTGGGAGAGTGGGGATATATTAATTCGAAAAATGGGAAGAATGCTGTAATAGGGCAATTACCAATTTTTTTGCTTTCAGGAATTATGGAAAGGCCTTTTAAGTTGATTCGTTGGGTAGAAGTTTGTTGAGATTCATTCCATCTGTTAAACCTTGTTTGTACATTAGCGTTTCTGCAATACTTTGGAGTAGAGTGGTACTAGTCTCATAGCTTTGTAGATGTTGTTTGCAGTCTTGGGGAAGCAAAGAAATCAACTCCACAAATAGCTGATTGCATTCGTAAATTAAATGCTTATATTCATCAGAATTGGATAGTATAGAACTATCTATATACTCCATTCGGATGGAAAGAAACTTGTTAAAGGCATGCTCCTCATCAGTCATGTATGCTCCCCCGATAAAAAATATGATATAAATCAAATCATATAGTGACATCACTTAGGTGTCAATGTGAATCTATAAGTGCTAATTTCACAATGATACAATAATGACATCACTTTTAGGGAGTACAATATATGGCAACTGATAAAAGAGTGTTTACTTTACGTTTAAAGGATGAAAATTTCAACAAGATTAAATATATCGCAGACAAAAATAAGCGATCTATTGCTATGCAGATTGAATATTTGATCGAGCAACACATAGAACAATTTGAAAAGGAAAAAGGAAAGATCGGGACGGAAGAATAAAAAATGTCCGGAAGAGTGATGGCCTCCAGAAATTCATAAATCGGATGGTCATTTTTTTATTATCTTTTTGTTAATTACGATTATTAAACGAGTGTTTATTAAAATTCAACAGCTTATCGATTCCCTTTTTAATATTGCATTAGAATAAATGTTAGAAATTGATACGGAAACAGCAGGGAATGTGCTGGTTTCCGCCGTCGCACTCCGTATAGAGTGCGTGGATTAAAATAAGGTTAGATGACCGGTTGACGGAAGGGAAGCAGAGAGTAAGTAATGCAAATAGAAGGTTGTCCGCCAAGCAGAGCGCCGCATAGAAATATGCGGTCCTCTGCTTGTTCTTTTTTTAATATGACGCTATGATTTTTTTCCTTTTTTATCCTAATTAATACTATAAAATAGAAAATGAAACCTTGGTGAAATTAGGTCAATGATGAAAAGAATGGAATGGAGAGAAGCGCATGCGGGTTGCACTTGTTTGTTGTGCGGGTTCCATAGAGCCTTGTGAGGATTGTAGATTTCAGAATGTTCATTCTTTTTTTTCACGAGTGTACGGTTGCAAGGTATTTCATTTCAAGGAGCTTGATGCGCTGGTCGATATTGTGAAGGAGGGCTTGAGGTTTGACGGTGTGGTCATCAGTACCCCGGACTTTAATCCGGGTTTCATTCATACGATGCAATACCTGCAGCAGCTGCTTACGCTGAAGATATTCATTATTGTTGAGGAGATTAACACTCAGGGCACACCCATCCCAATACCGTCCAATCATATTTATTTCGGCAGATATGAACGCCCTGGCTTCCAAGAGGAATTATTCAGCCGTTTACGTTGCTGGTTTGACGAAGGACTGAGCAAGAACACGCCTTGCACCAGACGATCCAAGGGAATCGCGCTTAATCTCCACTCCAAATCCTTAAAAGTCGGTGAGATTGTCATTGAACTAACCTGTAAGGAATTTGAATTACTTGACTTGCTACTGGAATGCCAAGGCCAGTACATCCCTACCGAGCAGATCCTGCACCACCTGTGGGACAGCTATACTTCCCCTGAAATTGTCAGGCAGTATGTATACAAGCTGAGGCACAAAATTGAAACGACGGCCGGCAGAAGCGATGTCATCCTATTCCGCCGGGGGATCGGATATTCGGTTAGCCTTTAGATCTGACGCTTTTTGTCAGGTCTTTTTTTTATAAATGATGAGCCTGTGCTGTCCTCGGTTTGTGGAATAACTGTAAATTAACGGAAGCTTAACAGCCGGGTTATGTCCCCTCCCGAAATTTAGCGTTACGATGGCAGTAATACTATTGGGGAGGCATGTATAGTGACAACGATTCAGAACAGTATCTGGATTCACGCAGACCGGATCACCGTATTCGACAGGACCAACGATATTGCGGGCTGGACGGATTTGTTCACGGAATATAAAGAAACGCGGGTGCTGGAACAGGGGGAGTCATACATCCGTTTTGAATTGACTACATATCCCGAGCCAAATCGCCCGTCGCGCTCATGGATATCCGAAAGATGGTTAGACCGGCCGAATTTCCGGATTACCGCCAGACGTCTGGAGCCGCTGCTGCCGTTTAAGCATATGAATCTGGAATGGCTCTATGAGGAACAAGAAGAGGGTACGTACATGACCTGGATTCAGGAATTTGAGGTAGATCCCGCAAGCGGCCTCACCGATGAGCAGGTTGAAGCCCATCTGAACCGGACCACGAAGGAGCAGATGGAGGCGGTCAAGCTTAATATCGAGAAACTAAGGATTCGGAGCTGAGGCCTGGATGGGAGACACGATGGGAAGAAGAGTAGTTATAACCGGAATGGGTCTGCTTACCCCGCTGGGGAATACGCTGGAGAGTTTCTGGGAGAACAGCTTGCAGTGCAGGGTTGGATATGACAGCTTGCAGGGCTATGAGCATATGGCTTTGAAGAGCCGGGTCGCCGGGAGAATACCGGATTTTGAGCATCTCGGCAGGACTGCCGATGAAGCGGTGAGGGAAGGAATGGGCCGGCCGGGAATTCTGGCAGTCAACGCTGCTGTAAGGGCTGTTGCCGATGCACAGCTGGAGTTCACCAAGGAAATGCGGGAGCGTTCAGGTGTCTGCATCGCCAATGCGATTGCCGATACCCCATTCTCTGAGCAGACATTTCTGCGAATGACAGAGGGCGGCCATGGGCCGATTGACCATGGACTCAGCCAGGAGGATCTATACCGCAAAGGCATGTTCTCCTATATTGCCTTTGATGTGGCGCATCAATTTGGACTTCAGGGAGAAGCGCTGGTAATGTCAACGGGCTGCACAGGCGGCATTGATGCTGTCGGGTATGGATACGAATCTATCGCAGCAGGAGAACATGACATCATGATATGCGGTGCAGCGGAAGCACCAATCAGCTCCATGACCATCGCCTCGTTTGATGCAATTGGTGCATTGACCTCAAAGTTTAATGATGATCCCACGCGCGCCTCCAGACCCTTTGAGCTGAACCGGAGCGGATTCGTTCTCAGCGAGGGCTGTGCAGTCGTTGTGCTGGAGGAACTGGAGCATGCACTGCGGCGGCAAGCCGGAATCTACGGTGAGGTTACCGGCTTCTCCAGCACGAATAATGCCTATCATATGACCGATTTGCCACAGAACGGAGAGGCGCTCAGTCTGACGATGAACGGGGCGCTGAAGAATGCCGGTATTGAAGCGGAGGATGT
Organism: Paenibacillus sp. IHB B 3415; assembly: GCF_000802655.2. NCBI lineage: Bacteria > Bacillati > Bacillota > Bacilli > Caryophanales > Paenibacillaceae > Paenibacillus > Paenibacillus sp. IHB B 3415. Next base: position 15,305 of record NZ_JUEI01000042.1, read on the forward strand.
TCAATATATCAATGCCCATGGAAGCTCGACTCCGCAGAATGATGCTTTCGAGACCGCTGCCTACAAAAGAACCTTCGGCGAATTAGCCTACTCCATTCCGATCAGTTCAACCAAATCCATGGTGGGTCATCCGCTCTCAGCAGCGAGCGCCATTGAGATTGTGCACTGTCTGCTGGCCTTGAACGAAGGCTATATCCCGCCAACGGCAAATCTGGATGAACCGGACCCGGCCTGTGATTTGAATTATGTGCCGGGGCAAGCTTTAAAGCGCGACCTGTACCATATTCTGACCAATGCAAGCGGGTTCTCCGGCATTCATTCAGCCATGATTCTGTCGAGGAGCGGGTTCTGTAATATGGCGGGGAAGCTTCAGACTGAACAATGGATGTGCAGCCAATGAAGAATAAAGTTTTGGTAACCGGAGTTGGTATGGTTGGGCCTTGCGGAAATAATGCCACGGCATTCTGGGACGGGCTCCTGAGCGGTCATAACTATATGTCCCCGCTTCAGCTTGAGGGTACGGTTGGAGCAGCACCTCCTTTCGCCGGACAAGTCAGAGGGATGGAGCCGGGGCAGGTCATTTCGAAGCGTCTGTTCAAGAAATGCTCCCGTTTCTCTGTGATGTCGATCTTGGCTGCAAAGGATGCCATGGATGATGCCAACTGGGATCTTGATACGATGAGCCGCGAGCGGATCGGCATCTTTGTCGGCAACAACTCGGGGGGCTGGGAGAGTGCCAGGAATGGCTTGCGTGTTCTGCATACCGAGGGTGCACCCTTCATTGATCCTAACCTCGCGAGCAATTGGTTTCCGGCCGCTGCCCAGGGGCATATGTCTCTGGCCTTTGACATTAAGGGCTATAGCAAGACCGTTATCGCCGACCGAAGCAGCGGGCTGCTTGCCATTGCGTATGCGGCCAGAGCTATCCGCAGCGGGATCATTGATGCGGCCATCGTGGGCGGTGCAGAGACGCCGCTTGATCCGTGGGCGCTCTCCTTTTACAGCTCGGAGGGGCTGCTGAACCTGAAGGCGGATAGCCCGGAGACGGCTTATCGGCCGTTTGTAGAGGCCCGTAGCGGGATGGCCCTGGCCGAAGGAGCGGCCTTTCTCTGCCTTGAATCTGAACGCAGCCTCCAGAGGCGTGAGGCACTTGGCCGGGTGAGGGCCAATATTCAGGGCTTCGGGTTCACGAACGACGGCCAGGAATCTGCCCCGCTTGAGGAGAGCGTGGCGCAGTGTGCCAGGGCAATTCGACTGGCTATCGGGCATTCGGATATCCATCCGGAGCAGATTGGCTATCTCTCACTGGACGGGGCGGCTTCCTCCCGTCAAGACGGGATTGAATGCTCGGCCATCCAGGAGGTGTTCGGTGGCAGTGTATCGGGCAAATGGGCGAGCTGTCCGAAGACATCCTTTGGCAACACGATTGGGGCCGCAGGCGCGTTCGATGTGGCACTGAGCGTACTTGCCATGAATCACGGGCAGCTGCCCGGTCTTCCGTATCTGGCATCATCGACTCCAGACAACAGCTTGAATTTTGTGGAAGGAATCAGCCGCCGGGTATCTGTCGAGTCCTCACTTATTCTGTCCAGGGGGAGGGGAGGTGTCTCTTCTGCACTGGTTGTGAGCAAGGAAGAGTTGTGAATTTGTAAAGCGTGCAGGGTAAGGCTCATTAACTCTAACGGGAGGGTGTATCTAATGGTATTCGAGAAGATAAAGGCCATCATTGAGGACATTGGCATTGAGGAGGAGATTACGGAGGCGTCACGTTTGTATGAAGATTTGGCTCTGGATTCGACTGAGCTGGCGCTTGTCTCTACAGGGTTGGCCAAGGCTTTTGGCATCTTTATTGAAGGCAAGGAGCTCAGAGCATATTCCGTGGGCCAAGTGATTGAAGCTGTTGCCTTAAAGGCATGATCAGAGGGATCGGCATAGATATTATCAGCATTAGCTTTGTGGAACAGATGATGGCTAAATGCGGTGAAATATTTATGGAACAATATTTTTCAATAGAAGAGAGAGAACTCTTCGCCTGTAAAAAAAGACATGCCGAAGAATTTCTTGCCGGCCGATTTGCCGCCAAAGAAGCGCTGCTGAAGGCCATCGGAACCGGCATGAACTGCGAGCTGGGCTGGACCGAAATGGAGTTTCTCAACCATTCCAGCGGCCAGCCCTATCTGGTCCGCAGCAGAGGCCTGGAACATTATGTACAGCAGCAGGAGACGATCCATGTAAGCATTAGTCATCACGGTGATTATGCTGCTGCATTCATCATTATTGAGAGCAGTCAATGACTGTGAGGAGGACCAATCACATGAGCAATAACAAAATTTTCACACTTTTAGCCGTCAATATTTTACTCGTATTTTCGATTATGGTCAGTATCTTCCCTATCGCACCACTGATCAGCAGCGATCTCGGCATGACCTCCGGTGAAATCGGAACCATAGCGGGGATTGCATCCCTGGTGATGACGTTTCTGTCGATTCCATCGGGCGTCTTTGCCGACCGGTATGGGCGGAAGAAGATTATCGTTGCCTCCATGGCCCTTTCTGCAGTGGCTGTGTTCATGGTGGCTGCTTCTCACGGGGTGCTGTTGTTTACGGCAGGGTGGCTGCTGTTCGGCTTCGCCAGAGGATTTGTGTCCACACCGATTTTTGCGGTGGTGATGGATGTGTGCAAGCCCGAAGAGCGGGGCAGAGCGATGGGCATTGTGTCCGGGGCGATTGGCGCCGGGTCGGTTCTGGGATATGTTCTCAGCGGCCTGCTCAGCAATTACTTTGGCTGGCATACCTCCTTCGCGGTGCTGGGTTCCCTGCTGCTTCTGTCCACGCTGGTAACCACTGCGCTGCTGAAGGAGACCGGGGTCAAGAATGCAAGCAAGAGCATCGGGCAAGCGTTCAAAAATTCATTCAAGTGGCTGGGCGTCCGCGAAATCCTGCTGGCGGGAATTGTAGGAACCCTGTGCTTCATGGTGGGTGTCTTTACGACCTTCCTGGTGCCGTTTGCGGCCAAGGAACAGGATATTTCCCTGGTGCTGCTCAGCCTGCTCTTCATTCCTTATGAAGCCGTAGCCTCGTTCGGGGCGGTATTCATTGGCTGGATCTCGGATAAGGTGGGCAGACATGCGCCCCTGATCTGGGCCCAGTCGATCTGTGTGGGAGCGCTCGTGCTGCTGTATGCGCTTGACTTCAACCCCTGGCTCCTGACCTTCGGCTATGCGCTGATTGGACTTACAGAGGGGCCTATTATTACGCTGGTCAACACGATTATTACGGATAAGGTCATCAAGATCAATCCGATGGAAATGGGCGCGGCATTAGGGACCTTCCGAACCCTGCAGGGAGTCGGGATTGCACTGGGGTCGACGCTTGGCGGCTTCTTCTACAGCAGGATCGGAACGCATCCCAGCTATCTGGTGGCCGCCGGACTCATGGTGCTGACAATTCTGATCTCGCTTGGCCTGGGCAAAAAAGAAGAATCGGGTGTGTCGGAATATAAATCAGCCGGATAAGGGAGTGCAGTGATGAAGCAGGTGTACGCGAATACAGTAGTTCAATTTGACGATGTGCCAGTGGTTCATGCCAGGGGAGGGCAGATGCGCGTGTTGGGGAGTCCGGCAACGGTCGGGGCTTCGCAGTTGATCATGGGCCATGTCCTTCTCCAGGCAGGGGAAGAGATTAAGGAGCATCTCCATGATTATGGCGAAGAGAGCGTATTTGTAATTCGGGGCCTGGGAACGGCGTTCATTGAGGATACTCCGCATTCCATTCAGGAGCAATGCTTGTTCATTGTGAGGAAGGGAGAAAGGCACCGGGTGGTAAATGAGGGTCCAGGCGAAATGGAACTGGTCTTCGCCACGGCTCCGCTTGCCCCAAGCCCAGAGAGCGGGCACAGAGACGTCTAGTCCGCCTGCCAGGCTTCAAACGATGCATTCAGCCCTTGTAATGCCAATCCTAATCAAAGTGGTGAGAAGAAAAACGTGAAGAGCAATCTTGTTATTGTAGATACTCATGCCCATTTTGCCGTCAAGGAGAATAAAAGCCTGGAGCTCAGTCTGGCCGGGGCCGGAACCGTACCGGATTACAAAAAGCAAAAAGGATTCGATGATTTGCAGTATTTGAAGAAAATGGTTGGTGCGGCTCAGGAAGGCTTTGTCGATGACAACAATCTGCTGGAGGATTATCTGTCCTGTATGGCCGAGAATCAAATCGCGATGAGTTGGGTCCATCAGCTCAGCTTTGAGGATGTGTACGGCTATGAGGTGCTGTCCAATGAAAAAATCTCCGAGGCGGTCCGGGCACACCCCGACAAGCTGCGCGGGTTCGCGAGTGTTAATCCCTATAAGGGGAAGGAAGCGCTGGTGGAGCTTAATTACGCCATTCAAACGCTTGGAATGCAGGGCTTTAAGCTGAATCCCAATGATTATGGGGGCTTCGTTCTGAACGACCGGGAATTGCTCTATCCGCTGTATGAACGGTGCAGCGAGCTGGGGATTCCGGTAAGCGTGCATACCGGAATTACGCCAGGCAGTATTTTTCGGATGAAGCATAACTATCCGATTCTGCTCGATGATGTTGCTGTTGATTTTCCGGACCTGACCTTGATTGTGGAGCATATGGGCCACCCATGGAATGATCTGTGCTATTACATGGTGGGCAGGCACGACAATATGTATGTGACCATCACTGCGGTAGCCAATATCCTCATTCACAACAATCCCAAGGTGTTCCGGATGGAGCTGGCCAAGATGATCTCGGTCTGCGGCAGCCACAAGATCCTCTGGGGCTCGGATTGGACGGTCACGCCGAACATCGCTGAAGTGCTGAATTACATGCAGAAGGTAGCGATTCCACTGCCCATGAAGCTGATGATGGGCGTGAAGGAGATCAAGAAGGAGGATGTGCAGAACATCCTGGGGCTGAACGCACTTAGAATTATGAAGTAGGTGAGGGTATGACATATCAATTCATTGATTTAAGTGTGCATATGGAGCAGAATCCGGGCGAGCTGGCTCCATATAATTTTGAGCAGACCGGCCACAAGGAAGGGGCAGACCGCTTCGCTCGCCAGTTCGACGGGAGCAGAAAGGACTTTCCGGGTGAAGAGTTCCTGAACATGGAGATGATCACCGCCTCCACGCACACTGGTACACACTTCGATGCGCCCCTGCATTTCGGCTCGATGAGCGAGGGCAAGCCGGCGGCGTCCATTGATCAGGTGCCGCTTCAGTGGTGCTACTGCGATGGCGTGGTGCTGGATGTCACGCATATACAAGCGGGCGAATCTATTGAGCAGACGGATATTGTACAGGCGCTTGAGCGGATCGGATACAAGCTAAAGCCGCTGGATATTGTGCTGATCCGTACAGGTGCGGACCAGCATTGGGGTACCCCCCGGTATCTTCTGGATTATCCGGGCATGAGCAGGGAGGCCACGAAGTATCTGACCGATCAAGGCATCAAGGTGATGGGCATTGACAGCTACGGGTTCGACCGTCCGTTCAAGAATATGATCGGCGATTATAAGCGAACCGGCGACAATGCTTATCTGTTTCCGGCCCATTTCTGGGGAAGGGAGCAGACCTATTGCCACATGGAGCGTCTTGCGAATCTGGAGCAGATTCCGGTTCCGTATGGATTCAAGGTGGCTTGTTTTCCCATCAAGATCAGAGAGGCCGGGGCGGCCTGGGTACGGGCAGTGGCAATTGTTGAGGAGCATACGACAGGTTAAGTGAAACCAATCACAATATTCGATGAGGAGGCATTAAGAATGAACTATGAATTTGAATTGAAGGTAACGGGTGTTAAGGGGCATTGCCGGGCAGGGCATAAAGAGGGGGATATTATGAAGGTCTCCCCACTGAACGCAGGCAATCTGTGCGGAACGGCGTTCCATGCGGTCTTCCCTATGCTGCTGGCACTGAACATGGATGCGAAGCTGCCGTGGGACCCTGAGGGCAATATCGTGCACTCGGCTTGTCCGGATATGCGCAACCAGATGACCATGGAAATCCGCCGCATCCTGGTGGAGCCGTCCGAAGATTCCCCATATGCGGGCCGGATGCTGCAATCCAAATGAAGGGGGACCGCTCCATATGAGCAGAGCGAAGCAATATGTTGAATTGTTCAAGGAGAGAGACTCGATATGCGTCTCTCATTATCCTGTGCCTGTCTCTCAGCACGAAGAGTCTGAGGTCTGGTCACTGATGGAGCTTGAGCAGGCGAATACCAAAGATACGCCGACGGCCTTATATCTGCACATTCCCTTTTGTGATGCCACCTGCTCGTTCTGCCCGTTCAACCGTTATCTGAAGCGGCAGGATCAGGTGGATGATTATCTGGCAGCTGTCCGGAAGGAGATCGACAGGTATGCGGGTACGGCTTTTGGCAGCAGTATTACGGTATCCTCCATTAATCTCGGCGGCGGGACCCCTTCCTGCCTGTCTTCGGAAGAGCTGACCGGAATCCTGCAATACATGAAGCAGGCCTTTCACGTTACAGAGGACGCCATGATCTTCATCGAAGGCAACCCGCGGAATTTCACGGCAGACAAGCTGGAAGCCTTATCCTTGCAGGGGTTGAACCGGATCAGCGTAGGGGTGCAGACCTTTCAGGAGGAGCTTGCCGAGCTGCTGGGGCTGTACCATAGTGTCGATGATTCCTTTGAGCTGGTGAAGAATGCACGCAGCTGCGGAATCGGCAATATCGGGATTGATCTGATGTACAATCTGCCGGGTCAGACGCTGGATCAATGGCGGGCGGATATCCTTACCTCCATTGATCAGGAGATTGACCATATCTGTGTGATTTCGTTCTGTGTGGTGCCGCATACCCAGATTGCCTCGCGTATAGCTGACGGAAGGATTCCGGGGATCGGGGATGTCTATAGGGAGATCGAGCTGTATACCATCGCTAAGGAGATGCTGCTTGAGGCGGGATATGTCCAGTACAGCGTGATTGATTTCGCCAAGCCGGGCAAGACGGACCGGCACGCTACCCTGTACTTCTCGGAGCAGGCGCATATGATCGGGATCGGTGCGGCAGCCTTCGGAATCATCAACGGCTATATGTATATCAACAGCGGAAATCTCAATGAATATATGACCCGTGTACAGGACGGTCTGCTCCCGGTCAATTGCGGGGAGAAGGCCGATGGGCTGGAGCTGGCGCACGGGGCAATGGCCAAAGGCCTGCGTATGCTGTCGGTTAACCGTGCCGACTTCGTAAGGATGTTCGGGCAGGAGCCGGAGCAGCTGTTCCCGGATACGATTCACCGTCTGGTTCAGGACGGGCTGCTTATTCAGGATGCCGAAGGAATTAGGTTGACCGAAGATGGGATTATATGGGGCAACAATGTCAGCAAGCAATTTTTCTCCTCGAAGTACGCGGACTACGGTCTAAAGCACCGGATGAAGCTGGCCAAAGGGCGTCCGGTGCATTCGGTAAAATGATAAGGAGGGTATAGCTAATGAGCGATATGTTGATGAGAGTTAATCCGCAGGTGGGTGCCGCTTTTGAAAGCATGTGTAAGTCCATTGAGGACACGGGGACGCTTGAGCCCAAGGTGCGGGAATTGATCCGTTTGGCTTGTGTAGTGACGGACCGTTCTCCCTACGGCATCCGGCTGCATGCGCTGAAGGCTTACGAGCTGGGAGCGACTGCTGAGGAAGTGACGGAGACGGTGATGAATTGTCTGCCTGTGGCGGGCATTGAGGCTGTATCCTCCGGTCTGGCTGCGGCAATGACGGCGCTGGAATCGAAGCGGGGTGTCCACCATGGCAGTTAAGACGTCCTATGAGCCATTCTACAACGTGTATCCCCATAGAGACCCGATCTGTGTGTCCCACTATCCCAATCCGGTGACTGAGGTTCCCCCGGCTGACATTTACGGACGGATGGGCCTTGGCGGCCCGCCTCCGGCGGATAATGTGGGTGCAGTCTATGTGCATGTTCCGTTCTGCGCCTCGGTCTGCATCTTCTGTCCCTTCAATAAGATGGCTTATCAGGAAAAGCAGGTGGAGCAGTACATGGAGGCCGTCAAGGCCGAAATCGGCATCTACGCCTCTTCACCGTATGGCTCGCAGTCCACGATCAGCGCAGTGACCTTCGGGGGCGGTACGCCGTCGGCTCTGTCTGCTGAGAGAATGGTAGAGATGCTGAAGAGTGTCCAGGCGAATTACCGGGTGACGCCGGATGCGCAAATCTCATTTGAAGGTAGCCCGGCGACCTTGACGCTGGAGAAAATGCAGGCCATCCGCGCCCAGGGAGCGAACCGGATCAGCATTGGGGTGCAGACCTTCAACGACAAGATGGGGCACCATCTGCGGATGAGCCATGATTCCCGGCGGGCCTTCGAGGTGCTGAAGGAAGCGAAGGAAGCGGGCTTTGACAATATCGGTATTGATCTCATGTACAATCTGCCTGAGCAGAGTATGGAGGAATGGCTTGAGGATGTAAGAACGGCCGTGCGGCTGGGAATTGACCATATCACGGTATTCTCTCTGTGTGTAGTGCCGTTTACTGCCCTGTTCAAAATGATCAAGGAAGGCAAGATTCCGCCTACCGGTGATGTCACTCTGGAAGTGGATATGTATCTGGAGGCCAAGCGGCTGCTGCAGGAAGAGGGCTATGTCCAGTACAGCGTATGGGATTTCGCCAAGCCGGGGTTCGAGGACCGGCATGTCCTGCTGTACTATACCCAGCAGAAGGATCTGTTCGCGCACGGCCCGGCAGCCTTCGGTTATGTCAACAAGCTGATGTACATCAACCAGGGGGACATTCAGGAGTACAGCGACCGGCTTCAGCGGCAGTTCCTGTCCGTCTTCATCGCCAGTCAGGCGGATGATCTGGAAGCGATGCATGGAATGATGGCCAAGGGCCTGCGCATGCTGGCGGTGAAGCGGGACGATTTTACCGGAATGTTCGGCTATCAGCCGGAGGAGATCTTCGGTCCAACCATCGACGATCTGGTATCCAGAGGCCTGCTTGAAACGGATGAGCATGAGATCCGCCTGTCCGCCAAAGGCATTGTCTGGGGCAACAATGTATGTAAGGAGTTCTTCTCGGAGGCGAACCAGCAGACATTCGAGAGCCGTGTGAAGCTGGCACGCGGACAAAAGCCGGCCGGGGTTGCCGGGGAGGGGCTGAAGTGATGAAGCTGTCTGTCGGCACCAATTTTGATGACCGGTTGCCCCTGCTGCTGCAGGATTCGCATGTTGATGTATTCTATGGCAAATTATCCTCTGATCTGGTGGGTGGAGGAAGACCGACCTTTGCCCTGCCAACTATAGACCGGACAAGGGTTGAGGAGCATGTGAAGCTCCTTCACGCCTACGGGTTCAAGTTCAACTATCTGCTGAATGCCACTTGTCTGGATAACCTGGAGACGACCAAGGACTTCCATTACCGTCTGCGCGAGCTGCTGGAATGGATCGGCACCCTGCAGCCGGAATACGTGACGGTGTCCCTCCCCATGCTGATTGATATGGTTCGTACAGCCTTGCCCGATGTCAAAATCAGCCTGTCTACCTTTGCCAACGTCAACACGCTGAGACAGGCACTGTACTTTGAAGAAAAAGGCGTCAGCGAGATTACTCTGCCCGAGAGCCGGAACCGTGATTTTGCTTTCCTGGAAAGTCTGCGCAAGAGTACCCGTGTAGATTATCAGCTGATTGCGACCAATGACTGCCTGCTGGATTGCCCGATGCGCCACAATCATGCGAACTTTCAGAGCCATGCCTCGCAGTGCAATCATGTGACTGACGGTTTTGCGCTGGATTATTATATGCTGCGCTGTACGGAGCGCAAGCTCCAGCATCCCGAGGAGCTGCTGAAGTCGCAATGGATTCGCCCGGAAGATATGCATATCTACGAGGAGCTGGGCTATCACAAATTCAAGCTGACCGAGCGGATGAAGACTACGGAGAAGATTGCGGCAACGGCCGAGTCCTACTCCCGGCGCAAGTATGAGGGCAACCTGCTTAGTCTGCTGAATTCGCGGATGGCGGAGGCCGACTTCGAAATGCCCAACTTCTCGAAGAATATCAAGGAGGAGTTCGCGCCGTCCGAGAAAATGCGGCAGGTCTACAGCCTGCTGTTCAGCTTCCAGGCAAGCATCGACAATGAGAGCCTGGAAGGCTTCCTGGAGGGCTTCCGTTCCAAGCGCTGCGACCGGATGGATTGCGACAAGTGCGGGTATTGTGCCGAATGGGCCAGCCGTACCGTTAAGGTGGCGAAGCCGGGTGAGGCTACCCTAGCGGAGTTCGAGCAGCTGTTTCAGGCGCTGGCTTCAGGCACCTTCTTCGATTCTGGTGCAGCAGCAGCGGTAACCTGGACGGCGGAGAGCCAGAGCCTCTATGAAGGGATTGTGGGGCGTAAGCCCGAGTTCATCCGCGATATGGCAAGCACCGAGATTCGGAAGAAAGCCGAGGAGCTTGCCGCAGCACGCGGAACAGGCCAGGTCTCCAGATATGATGTAGCCAAAGCCAATGTCCTGTGTACCCCGGCAGACTTCCGGATGTTCGCGCTTAGCGATCTGCGGGCGCTTGGGTTCGATACGGCTGAGCTGGATGCGGAGGAGGCCGTGGGATGAAAAAAATGATCGGGCTCGCCGGGTCCATGAAGAAGAAACACAGCTCCAGCGAATACCTGCTGTCCGTCGCGCTGGAAGCGGCGGAGGAGCAGGGGGTACAGACGGAGCTGCTGCGGCTGAATGATTACAACATTCTTCCCTGCGAAGGCTGCGGCAATTGCATGAACGGCAAACCCTGCCACCTGCTGAGGGACCCGGAGGATCAACTGACGGAGCTGTACGACAAGCTGAAGGAGGCGGACGGCTTCATCTTCGCCTCCCCGGTCTATGCCCTCTCGCTTCCGGCCGTCTGGAAGAACTGGATCGACCGCTGTGAGCCATGCTCCCCCGAGGATCTGGACTTCGAATACTACAATTATGACCGGGTTGCCGGGGTGAAGGGCAAAGCGTTCAAGGGCAAGGTCGCCGGGCAGATTGTCGTCGCAGCGGGTCCGGGGCATGAATGGGCGCTGGCCTCTCTGATGCCTTGCTTCACGGCGATTAAGCTGTCGATGATCGCCAGCGCAGGCATCAGCCTGATTGAATATGACGGCCAGCCGGGCATCCGTAAGCGTTCCTGGAGCAAACCGATTGAAGAGGCGGAATCGGCCAAAATGATGGCCCGGGCCGTCGGGCTGCGGGTGGCCTCAAGCCTGGGATTCTCCTACTTCGACCTTCCCGGGCAGTCGGGGGCAGGGCAAGGGCAGGGAAGCGGGGGGCAGGACCCTATGGAGCAGAGTCAGGAACACGGGATGCAGGCTGATCCTTGGTCTGCCTTCACTGTGCAGAACGTCAAGGATGAAGAGATCACACTCGGTGAGCTGGCAGCGGAGCGGCCGCGCATCTTCGTCATCGGCGACCAGCAGGCCAGCGTCCGCTGCGGGCCGCTGCTGGAGCAGCTGGAGCAGCAGTTCGGCGGCAAGGCTGCCTGTGCGCTGATTGCGAGAGTGGGGCAGCTGCCGCACTTCATTACCCATGAATTTGTGAAGGAGAAGACCGGGCAGATGGTTCCCGGCTTCGAGCTATATTATGACTGGGAGGATAAGCTCGCCTCGCGCTGCAGTCTGGCACCCGGTCAGCCGGCCATTCTGGTGGGCCGTAGCCTGGAGGAGTGGCGGCTGTTTGCAGTAGATGAAGCGGAAGGCCGGGAAATTGGCCGGGTGGTAGACTATCTGGATGAAGCTGTTGTATGAGCCGTCAGGACGGGGAAGCTCTAAGGGAGGAGAGAAAGTAAATGTTGAAGACTAAGGGCGTACCTTTATTTCACAGCTGCCAGGGCACCGGGGAGGCGATTCTCTGTCTGCACGGCAACCGGGACTCTTCGCTCGTATTCCGGGAATTGGCCCAGTCGCTGCAGACCTCTTATCAGGTGTTGTGCGCTGATTTGCGCGGACACGGCCAGTCAGAGTACTCCGGTCCCCCCTTCACCCTTGAGGATATGGTTGATGATCTTCTCAGGCTGCTGGACGAGCAGGGGCTGAAGCGGGTCTCGATCGTTGGACATTCCCTGGGAAGCACGCTGGCGCTGCTACTGTCTGCACGTGAGCCGGGCAGGGTGAAGAAGCTGGTCCTTATGGGGGCAGCCGCCACCTTTCAGGTTCCGTTCAAGCGGCCAAGCCACGGTGAAGAGATCACGCCGGATACCGTAAGGCAGACGAATACGGCGGCGGTTCCGTATTTTTTCACAGAGGGTCATGAAGAGGTGCAGCACCGGATTCTGGAAGGCTGGTCCAGGCTGCCTGCCGCAACCCACCGTCTGATGATTCAGATTCAGCATCCCGATCTCCGGTCTATTCTTCAGAATATCCGGCAGAGGACGCTGATTATAACCGGCCAGGAGGACCGGATCACTCCGCTGCACAAGGCGCTGGAGCTGAACCGCTACTTGCCGGATTCCCGGATGATGGCGGTTCCGGGTTCGGGACACTTTATGTTTCTTGAGGAGAATGATGCCGTAGCGGATGCAATGCTCACTTTCCTCAGGGAGGAATAGTATGGGCAGAGTGCTGCTGATATCGGCGAATACGGAAAAGCGGCCGCCTGTGTTCCCGCTGGGTCTCAGCTATATTCATGCCAGTCTGGCCGCTTCCGGCTGGGAAGCCGGGATGCTGGACATGACCCAGCTGGACTATACCCGGGAGGCTGTCACCTCCTACCTTGATTCCTATGCACCGGACTACATCGGTGTGTCGATCCGTAATCTGGATAATTGCTGTATGCAGTACCCCCGGAGCTTCGTGGAGCAGGTCTGCGCTCTGGTGGACTGGGTCCGGCAATGGAGCGGCACGGCCGGGGTCATTCTGGGGGGAGCGGGCTTCTCGCTTCTTCCCAGGCAGTGGCTGCAGGAGACGGGGGCCGATTATGGGATTGTGGGAGATGGCTGTGACAGTATGGTTGAACTCCTATCGCAGCTGGAGAAGGGGGAGGAGCCGTCCGCAGTAAGCGGACTGATGTTCTGCACAAAGAGCGGGGAATGGAAATACTGGCCGCCGGAGGCACCTGAACAGCTGGACCACCCTTATTTCCCGAGCCGCAGCGGGTTCCTGCACAGCTATGATGCGGAGCGGAAGGTGCGCCATAATGTATTGACCAAGAGAGGCTGTGCACTGAGCTGCACCTATTGTGCTTATCCGTCGCTGGAGGGCAGGGCGGTCCGCCTGCGGTCGCCGAAGGGGGTAGTGGATGAGATTGAACAGATGGTGCGGCAGCATGACATCGGATCGTTCGATTTCGTGGACAGTGTGTTCAACTTCCCGTTGGAGCATGCCGAGGACATCTGCCGGGAGCTGATCGGGCGTGCGGTTCCTGTGTCCTGGGGCTGCTTCCTGAATCCGAGGTTCTTCACCGCAGAATTCGCCGGGCTGCTTAAGCAGTCGGGGTGTACGGAAGTGGAATTTGGCATTGATTCAGGCAGCGATATCTGCCTGCGGTCGTTCAAGAAGAACTTCCGGCAGGGCGAGATCCGGGCGGTGGTGCAGCTCTGTCAGGCCCAGGCCCTGGACTTCAGCTTCTGTCTGCTCATTGGCGGGCCGGAGGAAACGCCCGAGACTTTGCTGGAGACGCTGGATCTGATGGAGGAATTGAAGGTTCAGCGCATCTTCGGTTTGTTTGGCATCCGCATCCTACCGTCTACAGATATGTACAGCTACGTCGGTTCCCCGGAGCCGGATGATCTGCTCCATCCGAAGTTCTTCATGTCCCCCCAGCTAAATCTGGAGCAGGCGAATAGCATATGCCGTCCGTACCGGGAGCGGAACCCGGATTGGATGTTTATTTAATTTCACGAAAACAGGGTGGAGCGTAATCATGAGAATACTGGTAGTGTCTACGAATACCCTGAAGAAGCCGATGCCGGTCCTTCCCATTGGGGCGGGTATGGTCTATTCGGCCCTGACGGCTGCCGGATTCGAGACCCACTTTCTGGATTTGGCATTTGTGGCTGAGCCGCTTGAAGCGCTCCGGGATGAGCTGCGGGTGTTTGGACCGGAGCTGATCTGCCTGTCGGTGCGCAACATCGACAACCAGGTTATTCAGCAGCCGGAGAGCTATTTGCCGTTCATACAAGAGGTAATGAAGGTATGCCGTACATGCAGCTCAGCCAAGGTTCTGCTTGGAGGGGCCGCGATGCTGGTAATGCCGGAGGAACTGGTAGAAGAGCTGGGGGCGGATTACGGGATTAAGGGAAGCGGTGAGACGGAGGCTGTCCGGCTGGCCCATGATATTGAACGGGGGCAGGCTGCAGGCAGAGAAAAGGTACTTACTGCGGTTCCCGCTTATCATCCGGTGTACAGCCGCATTCCCGCCAAGACGCTGTTCTCCCCGCAATATTTTATCCCGAACCCCCGCATCAAAAAGGCCTCCATGGGCTATCAGGCATCCAGAGGTTGCAGCAGGCACTGTATCTATTGCTCAGAGGGCTACAAGAATTCCGGCGGCTGCCGGATTCCTGCGGAACAATTCATGGAAGACATGAAAATCCTGCAGGAAGACTATCAAGTGAACAGTATTACTTTTGTAGACGGCGTCTTCAATCATGATGTGGATGATACGATGGAGTTCTGCGGGCTGATTGGCCGCACAAGCGCTTCACTGGAATGGAGCTGTGCCCTGACCCCGGCCAATATTACAGAGGAACTGGTTAGCTTGCTGAAGAGAACCGGTTGCCGGTTTGTGGATATCGGGGCGGATTCGGGTTCAGAGCGAATGCTCCGGCGGATGGGCAAGCAATTCCACCCGGAGCAGCTGCTGGAGCTGGGACGCCTCCTGGAGCAATATCAAATCCCATATTCGGTATCGCTGCTGTTCGGCGGACCGGGAGAGCATGAAGAAACCATGGCAGAGACCGTACAACTGGTCAACAAAATGAATCCCGTCTATATCCTGGCCAGTCAGGGTATCCGTATCTATCCTCATACGGCCCTGTACCATATCGCCCTTCAGGAGCAAGTTATCCATAAGAATGATAACTTGCTGGTTCCCGCGTTCTATCAGTCCAAGGACTACAGTGATGCCCTTCTCACCAAGGCCTTGGCAGCATCGCGTCACATCTATAAGGATATGCTTATGAATTCAATTGGAGGAAGGACTTGATCGAATGAACAAGCCTGTTTACCCGTTCCGGGAGATAGGGATCGGCCACTATCCCATGGGCAATTCTCCGGTTACCCCGGAGGACAGCAAACGTCTGCCGTCCATGATGAACTTGAATCATGCCGCTGCAAGCTCTAAACTTGTATATGTACATATTCCATTCTGTGACTCCATCTGCCCGTTCTGCCCGTATCCCAAGGCGTTCAATGAGCAGGGAGCCCGACAGGAATATTTGGCAGCACTGTTTCGTGAACTGGAGATGTACGGCTTCACTCCGCAGGTCCGCAGCTCCTCGGTGGAGGCGCTCTACATTGGCGGCGGTACGCCCAGCGTTCTTAATGAGGAAGAGATTACGGCTCTGTTCGAGCAGTTACAGTCCACACTTCCGATGCACAGTATCGAAGAGATCACGTTTGAGGGGAATCCCGCCTCATTTACCGCTGCCAAGCTGAAGTTGCTCTATGCACTTGGCGTCAACCGAATCAGTCTGGGAGTTCAGACCTTCAATGATGAGCTCGGGAGACGCCTCGGGCTGCTTCAGACCAGCGAGGATTCACTGCGGACCATTCAGCAATCCCAAGAGGCCGGAATCTCCAACGTCAGCCTGGACCTGATGTACAATCTGCCGGGGCAGACGATGAAGGAATGGCTGGAGGATCTGGCGAAGGTAGTGGAGCTTGGAATCGGTCATGTTACATTATTCCCGCTTAAGCTCATTCCCGGTTTCGGACTCTTCAAACGAATTGCCAGCGGCGAGCTTCCACCCTGCGGGGATCTTGGGCTGGAGCAGCAGATGTATGTTGAGGCTTGCCATTATCTGGAGTCACAGGGCTATTCGATTGAATCTACCTATGACTTTGTACGGCCGGGAGGACATCATATCTACAGCCGCAAGCATTTTGACGATCATCTGGACCTGTTATCTGTCGGGTTGGGGGCATTTGGCGATGTGGGTGGTTACGCCTACCAGAATGTGAAGCTTCTCCCTGAGTATGTGAAAAAAGTTACATCCGGCGACCTGCCGGTTGCCTTAGGCTACGAGGTGAAGGCAGACGATCTGCCCAACCAGTTCCTGGCGATGGGCCTGCGCCGCACGGCTATCGACCGCCAGCTCTTCCGCCGCAAATTCGGCATCTTCCCGGAGGAAATGTTCCCGGACCTGTTCGATAAGTTTGTTAAGGCAGGTCTGGTAGAGATCCGTGAGGATATCATTGCTCTGACACGGTTTGAGGGATTGTTCTGGGGCAACAATGTATGTAAGGAGTTTTGCGAGGAACATATCAAAATTGCTTTTCCAAAATGATGGAGGGGTACTATGAACAGCAAAGTGACCAAGAACGTCTTCTATGAAGAGCTTCAGGAGGCCGGGCAATTCAAGCAGCTTGAGCAGCGGTTGCTCGGCGAGTCGAATCTGCCCGGTCCGCGGGCAAATCTGGGGGCGGCGTCCACGTTCGCGGATGCCTTCGGGTCGGATTGGGTAACTGGCGAAGCCTGGGAGCTGCTTCTGGAATGGAGCAGCAGAGCGGAAGCGGATGCGCCTACGGATGATCCCCGTGAGTTTTTGCCTTTCTGTGCGCTGCAGGCGATGGGAACCTATTACCGCTATGCGGAGCCTTCCCGGCAGCAGATCATCCTGGAGCGTTGTCAAGCAGCCATGAATGATTCCCGCTGGCGGATGCGTGAAGCGGCAGCGATGGCGCTGCAGCGAGTCGGGGAACAGGACTTTGGAGTGCTTCGAAGCTTGTTCGATGCGATGATGGGCAAGGCCAGTGCGCTGGAGAAGCGGGCTTTCGTAGCGACGCTGGCCCACCCGCCTATGCTGAAGGATGCTGCCAATGTCTTGTATGCTCTAGAGCTGTCGGAGCACATCCTGGATGAGATTGCTGAGGGGAAGACCCGCTATGGTACGGAAGATTTCCGCGTCCTGTCCAAAGGTCTGGAGTATGCACTCAGTGTATTCGTAGAGCGTGCCCCTGAGGCAGGCTTCCGGATGCTGGCCAAATTCGCTGTGACCGAAGATAAACGGATGCAAAAAATCGTGAAATCCAACCTCGGCAAAGCCAGACTGGCCAAAAAATACAGCCAGGATGTGGAGCGTATCCAGCTGCTGATGAATGCCTGAGGACGCTGATCATAAGCCGAGGCCCCACAAACAGCCGGACCGTACGCGATGCGCGGGTTGGGCTGTTTGTGGTTCTGAATTCAATGAGATATTCGCTCTGAGTCCACCGGAAAGTGGGCCGAAGGAAAAAATGAGAGCATTAGGGCCCTTGATTTCTCGTGTCTAACCTGAAAGTAGAATAGAGCAAATGTAAGGTTGTCTGAAAAACTATCCAGGCTTCATAACTAGCTCCGGTCGTTTGCAGATTAAAAGCAATAGAGTAAGATAGGCTCTGAGAGCTGGTGCGAATGCCAAGCTCTCACGAAATCCCCGGGTCCTTCGCACCTCAGAATTTGTCGAAACCATAAGGAATAGACAGTGTTTATATAAAGTCAACAATTGATTGATATCCTTTCTAGTATTATATTAGCGGAAGAGTAGGGAATTAATATGGAAAAGGCATAGGTTATGCTGATTTCCGCTGTCGCACTCCGTGTGGAGTGCGTGGATTGAAATTACTTCATCCGGCTCTAAGCTGGGCATCACGGCGGGCGTCGCACTCCGTGTGGAGTGCGTGGATTGAAATTCCAGACCGCCTACAACGTTTTTAAAGATCGGTGTCGTCGCACTCCGTGTGGAGTGCGTGGATTGAAATTACAACAATATGTTATGGTCAGAGAGCGCTGGGAGTCGCACTCCGTGTGGAGTGCGTGGATTGAAATCCATTCCAGATACTTGGCTGCGTACACTTGATTTGTCGCACTCCGTGTGGAGTGCGTGGATTGAAATTATGAAGACATGTCGTTTTTGCAAGGGTAGAGGAGTCGCACTCCGTGTGGAGTGCGTGGATTGAAATTGCTGTATCATCAATCAATGCTCCTCCTTTGGTGTCGCACTCCGTGTGGAGTGCGTGGATTGAAATAGTTCAGTTCTATTCAGTTCAGAGGGAATTGTCGGGGTCGCACTCCGTGTGGAGTGTGTGGATTGAAATGATCCGGATTACAATACGCCAATACCCGGCGATCCTGTCGCACTCCGTGTGGAGTGTGTGGATTGAAATCACGAAAGAGGGCGGGGACGCCTGGAGACGGGATAGTCGCACTCCGTGTGGAGTGTGTGGATTGAAATCTTTAATCCCTGAGTGGGCGCTGTCCGCCTGTGAGTCGCACTCCGTGTGGAGTGTGTGGATTGAAATCATGTAGCTTCCCGGCAGATTAGTTGTGCTGCCAGGTCGCACTCCGTGTGGAGTGTGTGGATTGAAATTTGGTCACTGTCCGTTATGGGTGGAGGTGTTGGCTGTCGCACTCCGTGTGGAGTGTGTGGATTGAAATCTCTTGCAGCTGCTCATACCGCTTTGGAGGTATTGTCGCACTCCGTGTGGAGTGCGTGGATTGAAATATCGGAACCAAAAAGGACAACTCGTAATCAGAATGTCGCACTCCGTGTGGGGAGCGTGGATTGGAATTCATCGAAAAGGCGTTTTGCTGGAATTTGATCATGTTGCACACCGTATTTTATTGACAATGCAAGCAAAACAAAAGCACTGAACTTCCGCATAATCAGCAGAAATTCAGTGCTTTTTCATAATCCTAGACTATTCTTTACGGCGTATTTCAAATAAATCGTTAGGGGTAACTTCAAAGTAGAGGCATAACTTCATAATTAACTCCGCTGAAATTTTCTTCTTTTCCATATTCGTGTTGTGCATTAATTCCATAATTGTTGTTCTGCGGTGCCCGATCTCTTTGGACAGTTTTAATACAGATATATCATGTGCCTTCAATATTGTGTCCAGTTTGCAGTAGAGAGTATAGTCTTTAAATTCCATATGGCTCCTCCAAAATCGAAATTAGTTGCACTTTTAAAGTGCATATTGTATATTGTTGATATAGGAGTTGAACTTTAAACGTGCAATTCATATGTGAGAATTTTAGTGGTACGCTTTGCAAATATCCTTGAGAGCAATCAAACGGAGGAAGCTATATGTCCAAACGCCGCCCTCGCAAACTTAATACCCAAGCTATTGTGGAGATCATTAAAAAGAATTTGGCCTGGCCGGAATTAATAGGATTACCAGATGCCATACATTACTATCATCTCACTGATGCACTTGGACGTAAATGGCAAACCATTGGTTGTCATGTTACGGATGCAATTAAAGTTTTTAAAATGGGGGAATATCCGCCTTGGACCTTAATAATCGAAAGAGCATCAATTTATAAATGTCATTGTTAACGTAAATTATTATAGCATTTTCACAGTGTTATATGATCTGAAAAATGATTATCTACTAAATGATCCAGTACCCATTTCAGACTTTGAGGCTATGTATAAAATAAACCCTATTGAAGCCTTATCCCGATTTTATCTGGAGAATGTAGATACGTTGGATTATTGGGAGTGGATACAAGCTGGAGGTTCCGCTGAGCTGGCCGTTAATTTTAGAAAAGCAAATCCTACTCTAACGTTAATTGAAGCTATCGAAAAGGCAGAGCGAATGCAAGGTATTACATATTACATAGGTGCTTGAATGAAAGGTTCAACATACCGGAATAATTCTCATCATAAAAAGATTATAGTAAAGCGATCAAGCTACAACTTGGTCGTTTTTGTTTGGCTAAATGTTGGTTCTTAGTAGTAACCGTAACTAATATAGTTTTTGATATTGGACTTGCTGCGGTTGGAACTGCTCTTTGGCTGAGTTTCAAAATGGATTAACCACATATCAGAAATGGGCTGTTATTATTTAAGAAAATTGCGAACCATAAGTACACATGAATTCCTTGGGAGGTTCGCACCACTTATGTAAAAAGGGAAAGTGTAAGATATGGAGAATATATCTAATAAGAAACCACCTTAATTGTAACGGTTCGCACTTTTGATAGTGTGGCCCCGTATGCTGCAAGGGATTTTTGCTATACTGTCGCTCCCCGTGCGGGAGTGTGGATTGAAACCTACATAAGGTTCATCTTTATGCCAAGAATGAAAGTCGCTCCCCGTGCGGGAGTGTGGATTGAAACATTACCCGATAAAAGGTGGTATGAAGCAGGTAGATGTCGCTCCCCGTGCGGGAGTGTGGATTGAAACGATAATACTGCTCTGTAATAAGATTCTGCTTTTCGTCGCTCCCCGTGCGGGAGTGTGGATTGAAACTAGCCAATACAGGAGCAA